>NZ_JAXIOM010000020.1:0-52496 GCF_049311025.1 Arthrobacter sp. 3Tela_A | reverse complement strand
CTGCGGGGGCGGGGGGGGGCGCCGGGGGGGGGGGGCTTTGGGGGGGGCGGCGGGCGCCTTTCGGGCCGGGGGCCAGGCCGTGGAGCTGGCGGGCAGCCCCGGCGAAGAAGGACACATTGTCCACGGTGCCCGGCACGTCGAACTCGGTGGACATCCGGATGGATTTGCCGGTCTGCGCGGTCTCCAGTTCGGCGAGCTCGGGGGAGCGCCTGTCCAGTTCGGCGGCCAGCGCCAGCATCGCCTCGGCGCGCTCGCCAGGAGTGCGGCGGGACCAGCCGGCAAAAGCTGCCTTGGCGGCAGCAACGGCGTCGTCCACGTCAGCGGAGTCCGCGTAGCGGATGGTCTCGTCGACGTTCCCGGTTGCCGGGTTGATCCGCTTGGCTTCCTCTCCCCGGCCCTGCCGGTAGCTGCCGTTGATGAAGAGGTGTCCTTCGGAAAACTGGTGCATTTGAAACTCCGTGTAAGTGGTGTGTGGTGCTGGGAGCGGCCGGGCAGCAATCTGCCCCTCCGGGTACGGCTAGGCGGTCAGGTAAACCTTGCGGAGCGTCTCGGTGACGGTCCAGCGGGTGCGGGTTCCGGCGGCGAGGCGCATCAGGGTGTGCGGGGCGAGTGACGCGGTGGCGGCCGCGGAGCCGTCCTCAGCCAGGAATTCGACGGTCGCGGTGCCGGAGAGGACCAGGAACACCTCGTCCGCTTCGGTGTCGAACATCCCGCCTTCGGTCATTTCCCAAACGCCCAGATTCACCCCGCCGAAACTGCCCAGCGGGTGCAGGCCGGTGGCCGGGGAGCCGGAGGCGACTGCCTCAGCGGGGACTGGTTCATGCTCCAGGTCCAGGGCATCGGGGTGGACGGGGACGCCTGCCGGCAGGGAAGTCAGGGTGCTCATGAATCGAACCCCATTCCCACGGCGTCCATGGCCTTCAGCCAGGGGCCCCGGCGGCCCTGCCGGCGGTCCGCGCGGACCATGGCGGCGGTGGTGATTTTCACTCCCAGCCAGGCGACGGGCTCGGGCGGGAAGGGAATGGGTTTGCGTTTGACCATCTGAAGCTCCGTTCGTTCGGTTTTCTCACCGGACAGCAGGTCCAGCATGACATTGGCACCGAAGCGGGTGGCTCCGACGCCAAGGCCGGTATAGCCCGCCGAGTAGGCGACCTTGCCGCGGTGTGCGGTGCTGAAGAAGGCGAAGAAGCGGCTGCAGGTATCGATGGCGCCGCCCCAGGCGTGGCTGAACCGGATGTCCGCGAGCTGGGGGAAGGTGGCGGCGAAGTGCGCGGCGAGCCGCTCGTAGGTTTCCTGCCGGTGTTCGTACTCCGGTTTCATCGTGCGGCCGTAGTTGTAGACGGCGTCGTAACCGCCAAAGAGGATCCGTGCTGCGCCGTCACGGTCCGTGGTGAGCCGGTAGTAGTGGAACCGGTTGTTCAGGTCGCTCAGTCCCTGACGGTTGTGCCAGCCGATTTCGGCCAGCTGTACCTGCGTCAGCGGTTCGGTCATCAGGGCATAGTCGTAGACCGGCACGGTGTAGAGGCGGGTGCGCTTGAGCAGGGAAGGGAAGACGTTGGTGGCCAGTGCCACGCGGGCGGCGGTGACGGTTCCGCCGTCGGCCAGGACCCGGACCTTGCTGCCGGCGTTCTGCAGGTCCCGCACCGGGGTGTTCTCATAGATTTCGACGCCGGCGGCCAGGGCTGCGCGCTGCAGTCCCCAGGCGAGCCGGGCCGGGTTCACCAGTGCGGTGCTGGTCCGGTCCCAGAGCCCGGCGAGGTAGAGCGGGGAATCGACTTCCTTGCGCACCGCCTCGCGGTCCAGGAACACCAGGTCCGGGTTCTCCGGATCGGCTTCCTCGGCCAGCCAGTCCACCTGATGCGCCTCGGTGGCCACGGACAGGCTTCCGGTGAGCTCGAAGCCGCAGTCGATGCCGTACCGTTCTACGGTCTCGGCTATCTCGCGCAGGTTCTCCCGCCCCAGCCGGTCCAGCTGTTCGGCTTCATCCGGCAGGTGCTTGATGCCGTTTGATTCGCCGTGGGTCAGGGATGCTTCGCAGAATCCTCCGTTGCGCCCCGAGGCCGCCCAGGCAACACGGGAAGCTTCCAGCAGCACCACGCGGCGGTTCGGGTCCCGTTCTTTGGCCATCAGGGCCGTCCAGAGTCCGGTGTAGCCGCCGCCGACCACGGCCAGGTCCGCGGTGGTGTCTTTGGCGAGGGCAGGCAGGGCGTCGGGCCGCTCCGGGTCATCGAGCCAGTACGCTCCCCGGGAGGCCCCGGCCAGGGCTTTGGCGGCACGCGGCCGGCCGTACCGGGATTCGGCGAGCTCATACACGGTCATCATGGGGTGGTCCTCGAAAGCATGGGTGCGCCGGCATCGGCGCTGGAACGGACAAAGACAGGTTCGCCGGCAACCAGCACGATCTCGGTCTGCATGGCAGACAGCTCGTCGGGGGCCAGTTCGAAGGGGTTGGCCGAATGAACCAGCAGGTCGGCGGGTTCGCCCGGAGCCAGGGTTCCGCCGCGGGCACGGTTGAGCCAGGCTGAACCGGAGGTATAGGCGGCCAGCGAAGTCTCCAGGGAGAGTGCCTGGTCGGGGAGCAGCGGCGGGGCGCCGGGGTAGTCCGGGTGGGCCCGGTTAACCGCTACGTGGATGGCCTGCCAGGGATCCGGAGTGGAGACGGGCCAGTCCGATCCCATGGCCAGGCGGGCGCCCGCGGCCTGCAGCCCGGCAAACGGGTACTGCCAGCCGGCGCGTTCATCGCCGAGCAGCGGAACGGTCAGCTCCCGCATCTGGTCATCGTTGCAGGCCCAGAGCGCCTGGGCGTTGACGGTGACGCCGAGTTCGGCGAACCGGGCAACGTCCCGGGGATGGATGATCTGCAGGTGGGCCATGTGGTGCCTGCCTGCCGAACCGGGGTTGGCAGCGCGCGCTGCGGCGACGGCGTCGAGTCCGGTACGTACCGCCCGGTCGCCGATGACGTGCATGTGCAGGTCGAACCCGGCCTCGTCCAGGGCCACGGAGACGGCCGTCAGGACGTCGGGGGAGAGGTAAAGCAGACCCCGCTCGGGGGCGTCGTCGGCACATGCGCAGGGCCGCAGGTAGGGGTCAAGCATGGCGGCGGTGTAGTTTTCCGGAACTCCGTCCACCATGATCTTGGCGCTCACGGTGCTGAACCCGGCGGCTGCGTTTGCGCTGCGGCGTTCCACGAAGGACTGGACCAGGTCCGGAACGGAGTCCACGGTGGTGTCCCGCGGGACCCACAGTGCACCGGTGGCGCGTGCTTTGAGCCTGCCGCCGGCGGCTAGGGAACGGTATGCCGCTGAGGCGTCGGGGTAGCCGCCGTAACTGCCCAGGATGGCTTCCTGCCAGCCGGTGACGCCCACGGAGAACAGGTGTTCCTGGGCATGGAGGATCCCGTCAGCGAGCAGCTGGTCGGTGACCGGCGGCAGCACGTGTGCCACCAGGTCCATGGCACCTTCGTGCAGGGTGCCGGAGGGGAATCCGTCCCCGCCGCGTTCGATGCGTCCGTCGGCGGGGTCCGGCGTTGAGGCGTCAATGCCTGCGAGTTCAAGGGCACGGGTGTTCACCCAGGCGCTGTGATGGTCGCTGTTGATCAGGTAGACCGGGCGGTGGGGTACGACGGCGTCGAGCGTGTGCCGGTCCGGGTAGCCGCCGGGAAAATCGCCTTTGTACCAGCCGCCGCCGGTGACCCAGCCCTGGGGGTTATCCGCGGCGGCCGGGCGCCGGGCGTGTTCGGCGATGCGTTCCAGGCAGGCTGCGGCGCCGCTGAGCTCTGCCAGGTCGCAGCCCAGACGTTCCACGCCCGCGTAGGCGGCGTGGATGTGCGCGTCGGTGAAACCGGGCGTGATCAGGCGGCCGGCAAGGTCAACGGTCTGCGTGGCGGGCCCGGAGAGGGCGCGGAGTTCCGCATCGGTTCCCACGGCTGAGACGACGCCGTCGGAGACCGCCACCGCGGTGGCCCCGGAAACCAGCCGGTGGCCGTCAAAGACTGCTCCGGAATGGAAAATCCAGTCGAACTGTGGCACAGAAACCTCGTTATTCCACTTTGGTCATTATCGGAAATAGCCCAGCGCTATTCCGGACCAGGCACCTAAAATGAATGCCATTCATCGGTCAAGACTGTTCTTATAAAACGGGAGGCCGGCAGGCTTGTCAACGGTGAGTAGGAAGTTGCTGAAAGTGTTTACGGGCGCGAAACACCCTCCGTTTCCGCACCAGTGCCGTCCTACCGGATACCGCCGCAGCTGCCCTAAACCAGCGGCGGGACCCCGGAGGGATCCCGCCGCTGGATTTGCCTGAGTCCGGCTACTCCGTGTAGCCGTCCGCGATCGCCATGACGTCATCGAGGATGCCCAGGCCGGTGCGGGCCTCTTCCTCGGTGATGTTCAGCGGCGGCACCACATGAATGCGGTTGAAGTTCGCGAACGGCAGGAGTCCGTGTTCCTTGCAGGCGCCAATGAGTTCGTTCATGGCCGGGCTGGAACCGCCGTACGGTGCCAGCGGTTCGCGGGTTTCGCGGTTCTTGACGAACTCGATGGCCCAGAACGCGCCGGTTCCGCGGATCTCGCCGACGCTGGCATGCTTCTGCGCCAGTTCGGCCAGGCCCGGACCAAACACCGTTTCCCCCAGCCGGGCGGCGTTCTCCACCATGCCCTCTTCGCGCATGGCGTTGATGGTGGCTACTGCTGCGGCGCAGGCCAGGGGGTGGCCGGAGTAGGTCAGGCCGCCCGGGTAGGCCGAGCTGGCGAACGTCGCGGCGATCTCGTCGGAGATTGCCACGCCGCCCAGCGGGACATAGCCGGAGTTCACACCCTTGGCGAAGGTGAGCAGGTCAGGCTCCACGCCGTCCGCGTGCTCCACGGCGAACCACTTGCCGGACCGGCCGAAGCCGGCCATGACTTCGTCGGCAATGAACACAATTCCGTACTTGCGGGTCAGCTCCCGGACACCGGCGAGGTAACCGGGCGGAGGAACCATGATGCCGGCGGTTCCCGGGATTGACTCCAGCACCAGGGCAGCGAAGGCGCCTGCACCTTCAAGCAGGATGAGCTGCTCCAGGTGGTCCAGTGCGCGCTGGACTTCCTCTTCCTGCGTGGTGGCGTGGAACTGGCTGCGGTACAGGAACGGAATGTGGAAGTGCACGGTTCCCGAAGTGCCGTAGTCGTTGGGAATCCGGCGCGGATCACCCGTGACGTTTACTGCCAGTGCCGTGCCGCCGTGGTAGGAGCGGTAGGCAGAGAGAACCTTGTAGCGGCCGGTGTGCAGGCGTGCCATGCGGATGGCGTGCTCAATGGCGTCGGCGCCGCCGTTGGTGAAGAACACCGTGTCCAGGTTCCCCGGGGTCAGTTCGGAGATCAGCCGTGCGGCTTCGGACCGGGCATCGTTAACGTACTGCGGGGCAACGGTGCACAGCTTAGCGGCCTGCTCCTGGATCGCTGCAACGACCTTGGGATGCTGGTGGCCAATGTTGGTGTTGACCAGCTGGGAGGAGAAGTCCAGCAGCTTGCGGCCTTCTCCGTCCCAGACCCAGGACCCTTCGGCACGGGTGATGGTCATCGGGTTGATCTGCTTCTGCGCGGACCAGGAGTGGAACACGTGCTTGCGGTCCAGTTCCCAGGCACGGCGTCCTGCGGCCAGTTCCTCTTCGGAGACTGCCGGTTCTGCGGTGGTGCTCATGATCGAATCCTTCCTGGGGCCTAGGCGTTCTGCGGGAAACCGAGGTTCAGGCCGCCGTGGCTGGGGTCGAGCCAGCGGGTGGTGACAACCTTGCCGCGGGTGAAGAAGTGAACGCCCTCGGTGCCGTGGGCGTGGGAGTCGCCGAAGAGCGAGTTCTTCCAGCCGCCGAAGGAGTAGTACGCCATGGGCACGGGGATCGGAACGTTGATGCCGACCATGCCCACCTGGACTTCGTTCTGGAAGCGGCGGGCGGCGCCGCCGTCGTTGGTGAAGATCGCGGTGCCGTTGCCGTACTGGTTGGCGTTGATGAGGGCGAGCGCCTCGTCGTAGCTTTCGGCGCGGACCACGGAGAGGACGGGGCCGAAGATCTCATCGGTGTAGATGGACATGTCCGGGGTGACATTGTCGAACAGGGTCGGGCCGAGGAAGAAGCCTTCTCCGTCGGCATCGGCTTCCACCTTGCGTCCGTCCAGGACAACAGTGGCTCCGGCGGCTTCGCCGGCGTCGATGTAGCTGGCCACCTTGTCACGGTGGGCTGAGGTGACCAGCGGACCCATGTCGGTGCCGCGCAGGCCGTCGCCAATGCGCAGGGTGCGGGTGCGCTCGGCGATCTTGGCAACGAGCTCGTCACCGACCGGTCCGACGGCGACGAGGGCGGAGATGGCCATGCAGCGTTCGCCGGCGGAGCCGAAACCGGCGTTGACCGCGGCGTCGGCAGCCAGGTCCAGGTCGGCGTCGGGCAGGACGATCATGTGGTTCTTGGCGCCGCCCAGGGCCTGGACGCGCTTTCCGCTGGCGGTGCCTTCGCGGTAGACGTACTGGGCAATCGGGGTGGAACCCACAAAGGAGACGGACTTGATGTCCGGGTGGTGCAGCAGGGTATCCACGGCAACCTTGTCGCCGTGGACCACGTTGAAGACGCCGTCCGGCAGGCCGGCTTCCTTCCAGAGTTCGGCGACCCAGTTGACTGCTGTGGGGTCCTTCTCGCTGGGCTTGACCACCACGGTGTTGCCGGTGGCGATTGCAACCGGGAAGAACCACATGGGAACCATGGCCGGGAAGTTGAACGGGCTGATGATGGCTGCGGGGCCAACCGGCTGGCGGATGGAGTGTACGTCCACCTTGGTGGAGGCGTTCTCCGTGAAGCCGCCTTTGAGCAGGTGGGGGATGCCGCAGGCGAATTCGACGACTTCCTGGCCGCGGCTGATTTCGCCCAGTGCGTCGTCGAGGACCTTGCCGTGCTCGGCGGTGATGATTGCAGCCAGTTCCGGCTTGCGGGCGTTGAGCAGCTCGCGGAAGTTGAAGAGGATCTGCACGCGGCGGGCCAGGGAGGTGTCGCGCCAGGCCGGGAAGGCGGCAGCTGCGGCTGCAACGGCCTCGTTGACGGTTTCCTCGCTGGCCAGGGCCACCCGGGAGGTGGTCTTGCCGGTGGCCGGGTTGGTCACGTCGGCGAGGCGGGTGTCTGCCGGTGCCGTGAAGGCGCCGTTGATCCAGTGCTGCGTGGTCTGCACGTGTGCTCCTTGGGCTTAGATGGTGGGACTGAACACCATCTAAGCGGGGTGGCTGGCCGGGGAACATTGCCAACCTGTTAGGAAATATTCGGAAATCTTTACGATTCGTCAGCCCGCTGGTCAGAGTCCTGCCTAGACTCCCAGCATGAGCCTGCAGCTGCGCACCGTCCTGGACCTCGACGTCGTCCGTGCCGGGGAGCCCGAAATCCTTACCGGACACGCGGCCCTGGACGTGCCGGTACGCTGGGTGCACGTTGCCGAGCTGCGCAGCCTTGCCGACCTGCTCGAGGGTGGGGAACTGGTGCTGACCACCGGCCTGGCGTTTGGGGAGTCGGCAGACCAGGCAGCTGAATACCTGGCCGGACTCCAGGCCGCCGGGGTGGCAGGCGTCGTCGTCGAAATTCCCTCGGACCGCCCGGAGGCCGCCGCGGCGCTGGCAGCCGGTGCGCAGCGCGCGCTGGCAGCCGGCACACCCGGACTGCCCGTCATCCGGCTGCACCGGACCGTCCGGTTCGTGGAGGTTACCGAGGTGGTGCACCGCAGGATTGTTGCCAGTCAGCTCGAGCAGGTTGAAAAAGCACGGCAGGTGCATGAAGTGTTCACCATGCTGAGCCTGGAAAGCGCCGGGGTGCAGGAGATTGTGGACCGAACTGCCGCGCTGCTGGACGCTCCGGTGGTGCTGGAGGACAACTCGCATCTGGTGGTGGCCTTCGCCGCCGTCGGGCTGCCGGCCCAGGACCTGCTGCGGGACTGGCAGCGGCGCTCGCGGGCGGTGCATGGTTACCGGGAAACGAAGGTGGCAGGCGACGAGCGCTGGCTGCAGACCCCGGTGGGGCTCGGCAGCGCGCAGTGGGGAAGGCTAGTGCTTCCCGGCGTCCCCGAAGGACCTGCGGCTGCAGCGGAGGCCGCCATGGTGCTGGAACGGGCCGGACAGGCGCTGTCCATCAACCGGCTTGCCGAACGTGACCAGGCGGGACTGGCCCAGCAGGCGCAGGCCGGCCTGATCCATGAACTGCGCGGGTCCCGGAGCCAGGACGACGACGAGGCGCTTACCCGGGCGTCGGCACTGGGACTGAAGCCGTCTCCGGCATACCTGCCGCTGGTCCTGCACTTGGACTCGGGCTCCGGCAAGGATCCGATGTCCATGCAGCGCAAGGAACGTGCACTGCTGGAGATGCTCGACGCCGTGCTGGCAGCCACCCGGAACAGTGCCCTGGCTGCCGCACTGCAGACCGGACAGGTGGCAGTGCTGCTGGCGCTGCCGGCCCGGATGCTGGAGGACAGTCTGCTGGAGCGGATCTGCGGCGACCTCGCGGCACGGACCGCTCCGGGGGAAGTGCGCTGGACCGCCGGTGTTGGCCGTGCCCGTACCCGCCTGTCAGACGCCGCCGCCGGCCTGGACGAGGCGGCGCATGTTGCGCAGACGGCCGGCACGCTCTCGGCCGGAGCCAACCGGTACTTCCGCTCCACGGACGTCCGGCTGCGCGGCCTGCTGGCGCTGCTGCGCGAAGATCCGCGGGCGGTGTCCTTCGCAGAGGCGGAGCTGCGCGGGATTGATGCCGGGGAAGACCTCGTCCTGCTGCAGCGTTTCCTGGAGTGCGGCGGCAACAAGACGGCACTGGCCCGCAGCGGCTATCTCAGCCGTCCCACGCTCTACGCGAGGCTGCAGAAGCTGGAGTCACGGCTGGGCGTTTCCCTGGATGATCCCGAGTCCCGGACGTCACTGCATGTGGCAGTGCTCCTGCGCCAGCTTCAGGCGCTTTCTCCGGCAGGCTGACCGATACCGAGTTCGCCTTCGTGGAGATTGAGCTGAAGCCCCAGGGCTGAGACGCAGAACGCGTAAAGGTGCAGGGCAGTGGACGCCCCTAGCGCCCGGAGACCAGGTCCGCGGCTTTGGCGATGGGCGACGTCGTACTGCGGCCGTTCCGTTCGGCACGGTCGGCGGCGTAGTACGCCGCATACATGGCTTTCACCGCAATCCAGCGCAGCGGTTCGGGCTCCCATTTGCGCACCTTGCGGTTCACCCACGGCATCCGGGTGAGTTCACTGCCGGGATCAAGGATCAGGTCGCGCAGGGTACGGGCGGCAAGGTTCGTGGCGGCCACTCCGGTGCCGACGTAGCCGCCCGCCCAGCCCAGGCCGGTCTTCGGATCCAGCCCGACGGTGGCTTTCCAGTCCCGCGGAACGCCCAGGACGCCGGCCCAGGCGTGCTCGATCCGGGCGTCTGCCGCTGCGGGGAACATGTCCTGCAGCAGCGCCGTGAGGCTGGCAATGGTCTCCGGCTGGGTGGCGCCGTCGGTATCGGTACGGGAACCAAAACGGTACGGCACCCCGCGCCCGCCCAGGGCGATGCGGCCGTCGGCGGTGCGCTGGGCGTACATGTAGGCGTGGGCCATGTCTGCGACGGTGTCCATTGAATCCCAGCCGAGCTGCTGCCAGACCGAGTCCGGCAGCGGCTCGGTGGCGATCATGGAGGAGTTCATCGGGAGCCATTCCCGGTGGTGGCCGCGCAGATTCGCGGTGAAGCCCTCGGTGGCTCGCAGCACGTACTTCGCGTGAACGGTCCCGCGGTCAGTGACGGCGCGTCCGGGCTGGATGTCCGTTACGGTTGTGCCCTCGTAAATGGGAACACCAAGGCGTTCGACGGCGGCAGCCAGCCCCCGCACCAGGCGGGCGGGGTGGATCCGGGCGCAGTGCGGGTGGTGGATGCTGCCCAGCGCACCGGCAACGTGGATCCGCCCGGTGGTTTCGCCGGCGTCGAGCAGGCGTGCCCCTGCCTCGGGCCACGCTGCTTCCTCTTCCGCCCAGGCACGCAGGCGGCCCAGCTGGGCCTCGTTGCGGGCCACGTTCAGTTCCCCGCCCTTGGCCACCGCAGCGTCGATGCCTTCAGCATCGGCAGCCGCGATGACCTCGTCCACGGTTTCGTTGAGCAGTTCCTGGAACCGCCCGACGACGGCGCGGCCGTGGGATTTCACGTACTGGCCGCGGCCGCCGGTGATCGAGTTGGTCAGCCAGCCGCCGTTGCGTCCGGAGGCGCCAAACCCGGCGAAGCGGGATTCGAGCACCACCACGGACAGGTCAGGCCTGGCCTTTTTCAGGTAATAAGCGGTCCACAGCCCCGTGTAGCCGGCGCCCACGACGGCGACGTCCGCCTCGCGGTTCCCGTCCAGGCCGGGACGCGGGTCCGGCATGCCGGTGTCCGCGTACCAGAAGGAGACGTTGCCGTTTACCGGGGCTGTGGAGATGCTCATTAGAGGTGGTTCAGTCCTTCTGTCAGGACGGTTCGGAGGATTGATTCGATCTGGTCGAACTCCGGCTGGCCGATGGTCAGCGGCGGTGCCAGCTGGATGACGGGGTCTCCCCGATCATCGGCGCGGCAGTAGAGGCCGGCGTCGTAGAGTGCGGTTGAAATGTAACCGCGCAGCAGGCGCTCGGACTCGTCGGCGGAGAAGGTCTCCTTGGTTGCCTTGTCTTTGACCAGTTCGATCCCGTAGAAGTAGCCGGCGCCGCGGACATCGCCCACAATCGGCAGGTCCTTGAGCTTTTCCAGGGTGGCGCGGAAAGCCGGTGCATTGGTCTTCACGCGGTTGTTAAGATCTTCGGCTTCGAAGATGTCCAGGTTCGCCATGGCGACGGCGGCGGAGACCGGGTGCCCGCCGAAGGTGTAGCCGTGGTAGAACGTGGTGTCGCCCTTGGTGAACGGTTCGAACAGCCGGTCGGAAGCGATCATCGCACCCAGCGGTGCATAGCCGCTGGTGATGCCCTTGGCGCAGGTGATGATGTCCGGTACGTAGTCGAAGTCGGTCGAGGCGAACATCGAGCCAACGCGGCCAAAGGCACAGATCGTTTCGTCCGAGACCAGCAGTACGTCGTACTGGTCGCAGATTTCGCGCACGCGCTTGAAGTATCCGGGGGGCGGCGGGAAGCAGCCGCCGGAGTTCTGTACCGGCTCGAGGAAGACAGCGGCGACAGTGTCCGGTCCCTCGAATTCAATGGCTTCGCCGATGCGGTCGGCAGCCCAGCGGCCGAAGGCCTCCGGGTCCTCCAGTCCGGCAGGTGCGCGGTACTGGTTGGTGTTCGGGACGCGGAAAGCGCCCGGGACCAGCGGCTCGAAGGCGGACTTCATGTCCGGGATGCCGGTGATGGACAAGGCTCCCTGGGGAGTGCCGTGGTAAGCGACGGCGCGGGAGATGACCTTGTGCTTGGTGGGCCGGCCGGTCAGCTTGAAGTACTGCTTCGCGAGCTTCCACGCGGACTCGACGGAGTCGCCGCCGCCGGAGGTGAAGAAGACGCGGTTCAGGTCGCCGGGGGCTCCGGCCGCGAGGCGCTCAGCGAGGTCGATGGCCGGCGGATGGGCGTAGGACCACAGCGGCATGAAGCTCAGCTCACGGGCCTGGCGGGCAGCAGCCTCGGCCAGTTCTTCGCGGCCGTGGCCAACCTGCACGGTGAACAGCCCTGCCAGGCCGTCAATCAGTTCATGGCCGCGGTCGTCATAAATGTGATGGCCTTTGCCGCGTGTAATAATCGGTACATTTCCACCGGCGGCCGTTCCCGAGTGGCGGGCCATGTGCATCCACAGGTGGTCACGTGCCGCCTGCTGGCGGTCCGTTCCGCGCGGCGTTGTTGACGAAGAAGTTGAAGGCTGGACAGTTGTTTCGGTCATCTGGTGCCCCAGTTGTAGGCCTGCTTGCGCAGGGAGAGGTACATAAAGGTTTCGGTGGTTGAAACTCCGGGGATGCTGCGGAACCGGTTGACCAGCAGCATCAGGTCCTGGTCGTTTTCGCACACCACTTCGGCCAGCAGATCGAACGAGCCGGCAGTCACCACGCAGTAGTCCACCTGATCAATTGCTGAGATCCGGTCGGCTACCGCAAGGACGTCATCATTCACGCGGATGCCCAGCATCGCCTGCCGCGGGAAGCCCAGCTGCAGGGGATCGGTCACCGCAACGATCTGCATGACGCCGCTGTCTGTCAGTTTTTGGACCCGCTGCCGGACGGCCGCTTCGGAAAGGCCCACGGCCTTTCCGATCGCGGCGTAGGAGCGGCGTCCGTCTTCCTGAAGCTGCTCAATGATCGCCTTGGAGATGTCGTCGACGGAATGGTTCCCAGAAGCGGATTCCATGGTTTGCGCCACCTCCAGGTGCGGATTCGAGAGCTCAGACTGCGTGAGTGGTAGCAATTCAATCTTTTATTTCGTGCGAAATCAAGGCTTTTCGGAACGGAAAGCGTGCTGATCTTTGTCATATTCATTTGGAAACCGTTGTGTAACAAAACTTTTACAACGAAAACCTTGTCGCAACGGATTTCGGTCTGGCACTATCAATCATCAACACCCGTCCGCAGTGCAAGTAGTGCCAGCAAGGAGCCCCCTATGTCGAAGCGCCCCGTGAACGATCCGATGCTACGGAGTATCGTCAACGCCCAGCTGTCCCGGCGCAAGCTGCTCATGGGGGCCGGAGGGCTTTCGCTCGCCGGCATGCTCGCGGCCTGCGGCACGGGCGGAGGAACCGGAGGCGGATCCTCGTCTAAGCCGAGCCCCGCAGCTGACGTTTCAGACACTGACAAGATCGTGAACTGGGCCAACTGGACCCTCTACCTGGACTACGACGACTCAACCCGGAAGTACCCCTCGCTGGAGGCGTTCAGCGAAGCCACCGGGATCAAGGCGAACTACTCCGAAGACGTGGACGGAAACGATTCATACTTCGGCAAGGTGCAGGGCCAGCTCTCCGCCGGCCAGGACATCGGCCAGGACATCATCACGCTCACCGACTGGATGGCAGGGCGCATGATCCGCCTGGGCTACACCCAGGAACTGAACCTGGATAACATCCCCAACTCCAAGAACCTGCTGGCCGGCCTGCAGAACGTGGACTTCGATCCGGGACGCAAGCACTCACTCACCTGGCAGTCCGGCTTTGGCGGAATCGTATGGAACAAGGAAGCCTTCCCGAAGGGCCTGAAGTCCGTGTCCGATCTCTGGCAGCCCGAGCTCAAGGGCCGTGTGGAGGTCCTCGACGAGATGCTGGACACCATGGGCCTGCTCATGATGGACCAGGGCGTGGACATCACCGGTGACTGGGGCGAAGACGAGTTCGAGAACGCCCTGGACGTCCTGTCCAAGCAGATCGCCGACGGTCAGATCCGCCAGGTCAAGGGCAACTCCTACAAGGAAGACCTCATTTCAGGCGACGCCCTGGCGGTCATCGGCTGGTCCGGCGACATCACCCAGCTGAACTTCGAAGAGGGCGACAAGTGGGAGTTCGCGCTGCCCGAAGCCGGCGGCACGCTGTGGTCGGACAACCTGCTGGTCCCGATCGGAGCGACACACAAGTCCAACGCCGAGAAGCTCATGGACTACTACTATGACCCGGTCAATGCCGCAACCGTCGCAGCCTACGTGAACTACATCTGCCCGGTTGAAGGAGCACGGGAAGCTATGGAGGCCATCGACCCCGAACTCGTCGAGAACCCGCTGATCTTCCCCACGGACGAGTACCTGGCCAACGCCCACGTGATCCGCACGCTGAGCCCCGACGAAGAGACCGATTTCAACGACCGGTTCCAGACTGCGATCGGAAACTGATAGATGAGCACCACCGAACTTTCCCGGGAATCAGGCGCCGCCGCGCAGGGCTCCGGAGCGGACCTTGTCCTCTCCGGCGTCACCAAGCGGTTCACCGAATTCACTGCCGTGGACAACCTGGACCTGGTAATCCCCTCCGGCTCCTTCTTCGCCCTGCTTGGCCCCTCCGGCTGCGGCAAGACGACCACACTGCGGATGATCGCAGGCCTGGAACAGCCCACGGCAGGCACCATCTCCATCGGGGGCAGGGACATCACCGGCACCAGCCCGTACCAGCGTCCGGTCAACACGGTGTTCCAGAACTACGCACTCTTCCCGCACATGAGTGTGCTGGACAATGTTGCCTTTGGACTCAAGCGCCGGAAAATCCGCGACGCCGAAGCCCAGGCCAAAGAGGCGCTGGAACTGGTGGAGCTGGCACACTTGGCAGCACGCCGTCCGGCCCAGCTTTCCGGCGGCCAGCAGCAGCGCGTGGCACTGGCCCGCGCCGTCGTCAACCGGCCCGCCGTGCTGCTCCTTGATGAGCCGCTCGGTGCGCTGGACATGAAACTGCGGCGCCAGATGCAGGTGGAACTGAAAAAGATCCAGACGGAAGTCGGCCTGACCTTCGTCCACGTCACCCACGACCAGGAAGAAGCCATGACCATGGCTGACACCGTGGCCGTGATGAACCACGGCCAGGTTGAGCAGATGGGCCCGCCGCAGGAACTGTACGAACTTCCGCGAACCGCTTTTGTCGCGAACTTCCTGGGCAAGTCCAACCTCATGCCGGCCACGGTTACCGGTGACGCGATGCCGGCCACGGTTACCGGTGACGCGGGGGAGTACCTGCAGATCGACGTCGCCGGCAACGCCCTGACCCTGCTCAAGGACCGGGCCACTGACCACGCGGGCAAGATCCTGGTGGGCATCCGGCCGGAGAAGCTGCGCATGGAGGCCGACACCGCTGCGGCTGCACCGGGCTCGATCCGCGGCGTGGTGCTCGATGCCTCCTTCACCGGGGCGAGCACCGAATACCTGGTCGACGCCGAGGGGATTGGCACCGTTGGCGTCTTTTCCCAGAACCACGGGGGAGCCCTCTTCAACGACGGTGACCGGGTCCGCCTTGCCTGGGATCCCGAACACGCCTTTGGCCTCAGCGGAAGCGAGGACCGGGAGGCCGGCGCCGGAGAGGACGGCCTCTAATGGCGCTCCTCACCGCGGGCAAGGCCACCGGCACCGGGCCCAGCGCCGCGGAAGACGAGGCCAGCAAACGCCGCGGCCGGATCGGCTACCTGCTGATCCTTCCCGGGTTCATCTTCCTGCTGCTGTTCTTCGCCATGCCGGTGCTTTCGCTCCTGGCCACCTCGCTGTACATCAAGCCTGAAGGCGCCGACGTCGGGCAGTTCGTTCCGGCGCTGGAGTTCGGCAACTATGTGGTGGTCCTGCAGAACTACTGGCCAGCAGTGCTTCGTTCCTTCGGGTTCGCTCTGATCGCCACGGTTGCTGCCCTGGTTATCGGCTATCCGATGGCTTATCTGGTGGCAGTCCGGCTGCGGGACCGCAAGCTGCTCAAGGGCATTTTGCTAGTGCTTATCATCGCCCCCTTCTTCACCAGCTTCATTCTGCGCACCCAGGCCTGGAAGCAGATCCTTGCCGACGAAGGCCCGGTGGTCTCCGTCCTGCGGGCAGTATCACTGCTGCCCGAGGACGGCCGGCTCACCGCCACGGCCTTCGCCGTGATCTGCGGCCTGACCTATAACTTCCTGCCCTTTATGACCCTGCCTATCTACGCGAACCTGGAACGCCTGGACACCCGGCTGATCGAGGCCGGCGGCGACCTGTACGCCAACGGCATCACGACCTTCCGCAAAATCACGTTCCCGCTGTCGCTGCCGGGTGTGATGGCCGGGACACTGCTGACGTTCATTCCCGCCACCGGCGACTACGTGAATGCTGCCCTGCTCGGCAACAACCAGAACACCACGATGATCGGGCAGGTCATCGACTCCCGGTTCTTCCGGGTGGTCGACTATCCGGGCGCGTCGGCACTGTCCTTCCTGCTGATGCTGGCGATCCTGTTCCTGGTGATCCTGTACGTCCGGCGTTTCGGCACCAAAGAACTGATGTAAGGAACCAAACATGAAACAGAAACTAGGCCGCTGGCTTGTGCCGGTGTTCGGAGGACTGGCCTTCCTTTTCCTCCTGGTTCCCATCGTTTACGTCTTCGCTTTCTCCTTCAACGACGCCGGACGCACCAACCTTTCCTGGCGCGGGTTCACACTGGACAACTGGAAGAACCCCTGCGGCGCCCCCGGTGTCTGCGAGGCGCTTGGCAATTCCCTGCAGGTGGGGCTTGCGGCAACGGTGATTTCGACGGCGCTGGGTACCGCGATCGCCGTCGGGCTGGTCCGTTACCGCTTTAAATTCAACGCCACGGCGAACATGCTGATCTTCCTGCCGCTCGCTACCCCTGAAGTGGTGCTGGGCGCCTCGCTTCTGGCACAGTTCCTGAACGTGGGTGCTGAGCTGGGCATGGGAACCGTGATCATCGCGCACTCGATCTTCTGCATTTCCTTCGTCGTGGTGACGGTCAAGGCACGCGTAGCGAGCCTGGACCCGAAGCTGGAGGAAGCAGCCGGGGACCTTTACGCCTCACCGATCCAGGCATTCTGGCGGGTCACCTTCCCGCTGCTGCTGCCGGGCATCGTGGCGGCCGCGCTGCTCGCCTTCGCGATGAGCTTTGACGACTTCATCATCACCAACTTCAACTCAGGCAACCTGGACACGTTCCCGAAGTTCATTTACGTCGCGGCGACCAGGGGTATCCCCGCGCAGGCGAACGTTATTGGGTCGGCCATGTTCATCATTTCTCTGCTGGTGGTAATTGGCGGCCAGGTCCTGGCTCACCGCCGGGCCAAGATGCTGGCGGCCCGTTAGGGGACCGGCAGCTGCAATCGAAGAGGCACTGCGGTTAACGCCGCGGTGCCTCTTCCTTTGTCCTGACGTCCCTCAAGCCAGCAGCTCCCTGAGCCGGCGGGCGTTATGCACCGCTGCGCCGCCGCCGTCGTTGTTGAAATAGGCATAGACGTCCCGCCCGCCGGCCTGCCATTCCCGGATCCGCTCCGCCCACCACTGCAGGTCCTGCTCCGGGTAGGACCCGGCGTAGAGGGTGTGCTGGTCCGGCCCGTGCAGGCGCACGTAGACAAAGTCCGCGGTGGCTTCCAGAATGCAGGGCAGCTGTGCGCCGCTCATCACGCAGTAGGCTGCGTTGTGCCGGGCCAGCAGGGCATAGACCTCCGGGTCGTTCCAGGTCTCGTGCCGGAATTCAACGGTCACGCGGATGGACTCCGGAAGAGCAGCGAGCACGTCATCGAGCCGTGCGTCGTCGCGTTCAAAGTCCGGCGGCAGCTGGAGCAGCAGCACGCCAGCCCGGGAACCCAGCTCCTCCCAGCAGCGGCTAATCCGTCCAATCCAGACCTCCGGATCGCGCAGCTTGCGGGCATGCGTCAGCCCCCGCGGTGCTTTGACGGAGAACTCGAAACCTTCCGGCAGCCGGTCCCGGTAGCGGGCAAACGCCTCCTCCCGTGGCCAGCGGTAGAAACTGCCGTTGAACTCCACGGAGTCGAACTGCCCGGCGTAGTACTCCAGCCACTTGGCGGCCGGCACCCCGGAGGGATACAGCTCATGGCGCCAGTCACTGTAGGTCCACCCGGACGTTCCAATGCGCAGCCCTCCCATTCGTTCCCCTTTCTGTCCGGACCAACCTACCCCGCACCTGGAAAAGGGCCGGGAACCGTACCCAGAGCTGCGCGCTGGACGGCAGACTGGAACAGGAGGCTCGTAGAAACCGGCAACCCCGGGGAAAGGACCTGCCATGGAACAGCCGGAGCGGCAGCAGCAGCCGGAGCCAGAAAAGCCAGACCAGTCAGGTTCCGGGAGGGGAATCTACCTGCGGATGGTCCGTGACTTCCGGGCACAGCCTGAGGCGGTGTACAAAGCCTGGACGGACCTTTCGCACGTCACCGATTGGTGGGGCCCGGAGGGTTTCATCGTCCCGGAGGACCGGGTGAGCATGGACAGCCGCGAAGGCGGCCGGTACCAGGCCTGCATGGTGAACACCATCACTGGAGACGAGCTGTGGTGGGGCGGCACACTGGAACGGCTGGACCCGCCGGACCACTTGTCGATGACTCAGCAGTGGGAACAGCCGGACGGCACGCCCGCCAGCAACACCACGCTGATTACCGTGGATCTTGAACCGCACGACGGCGGGACGCAGATGTCTTTTGCGCAGGGTCCCTTTCCGAATACTGGGGACAGGGACGGCCACGAAACGGGCTGGGACTCGTCCTTTTCCCGGCTGGCGGACTACCTGGCCCGCCGGGCCTGAAATAACCCCGGGGGTCAGTGGGTTGTACTGCTAAGCCCACCCAGTGCAACGAAAGGCCCGCGTTCCATGACGTACCCGCTTTCCATCCTCGACTTCGCCTCCATTGAAGAGGGCGGAACCGCAGCAGACTCCTTCCGGGAAAGCCTGGCTCTGGCCCAACACGCTGAAAAGCTGGGTTACCGCCGCGTCTGGTACGCGGAGCATCACAACATGCCCACCATCGCCTCCTCGGCGACGAGCGTGCTGATCTCCTTCATCGGAGCCAACACGTCCACCATCCGGCTCGGCGCCGGCGGGATTATGCTGCCCAACCACGCCCCGCTGACCATTGCCGAGCAGTTCGGCACGCTGGAGTCCCTGTATCCGGGACGGATCGATCTTGGCCTCGGCCGTGCTCCGGGCAGCGACCAGAAGACGATGCGTGCCCTGCGCCGGGATCCCATGTCTGCTGACAGCTTCCCGCGTGACGTGCAGGAGCTGCAGAGTTACCTCACCGGCAACAGCCTGATTCCCGGCATCGACGCGATTCCCGGCAAGGGCACCAACGTGCCCCTGTACATCCTGGGGTCCTCGCTCTTCGGTGCCCGCTTGGCCGCCGCCCTGGGTCTGCCGTACTCCTTCGCCTCCCACTTCGCCCCGCAGGCGCTGCAGGACGCCGTCGCGCTCTACCGGCGTGAGTTCCAGCCGTCCGAACAGCTCGCCGAGCCGTACGTCATTGCCGGCGTCAACGCCCTCGCCGCCCCCACCACCGAGGAAGCAAACGCAATCTTCCAGCAGTCCCAGCGCCGCCGGGTCACTCAGCTGCTGGGTAAGGACCGCACCTACACGGATGAGGAAGCGGACCTGGTGCTTGACTCCCCGGCCGGGCAGCACATCAAGATGATGGGCCACTACTCCGCCGTCGGAACGCCGGCCGAAGTCCGCTCCTACCTGGACTGGTTCGCCGAACATGCCGCGGCTGACGAGCTGATCGTGGCCACCCATGCGCAGACTCTGGAGCAGCGACTGCGTTCGTTCACCCTGCTGGCCGAAGCCGCCGAGCTGATCTCCGCCTAACCCGGCTCCACCTCCCCCTCTCCCTCCATCGAGATAGCAGAAACTGCTCGTTTGACGTCTGAAACGGGCAGTTTCTGCTATCTCGATAGCGAAGCGGCGGGTGTCCGGTGCGCGGAGAACGACGGCGGCTGCCGGGGCTGTGCCAGAATCTAGGCATGGAAACATCCGCCCACGTCATCCGGGTTCAAGTGCCGATGCGCTGGTCGGACATGGACGCGTACGGCCACATCAACAACGTTGAAGTGGTCCGGATGCTGGAAGAAGCCAGGATCCTCGCGTTCGGTCCGCCCGGAGGCACCGGGGCTCCGGGGATCGAGCCGCCCGTGCCGCTCTTTAACACGGTTCCGCCCAACACCCAGTCGCTGGTCTCTGAGCACAGGGTCAAGTACCTCGCTCCGCTGGAGTACCGCAACGTCCCGGCCGACGTCGACATTTGGTTCAGCTCGGTCAAGGGAGCCAGCCTGGCTGTTTCCTACCTGGTATCTGACCCGGTGACGAACAAGCCGTGCATCAAGGCTGAAACCACCCTGGCCTTCATTGACGCTGCCACCGGAGCCCTGCAGCGGGTCAATGCGGAGCAGCGCGAACTGCTGCGCCGGCATACCGGTGCATCTGTCTTTGCTTAACGGGTCCCCGCGGAAAAGCGCGCGGACTACCATCTGAGACAGCTGCCTGCCTGAGGTACCGGGGAACCGCTCACTGCCGGAGGAGACCCTGCCGTGTCGAATGATCCGTGGTACAGCCTTGGCATTACGCCGATCGAAGCCTTGTGGGTGGTGGTCTCGGCCATCGGCATCTACGCCGCGTTCTTCCTGTTGATCCGGGGCTTCGGCCAGCGTGCGCTGGCCAGCTGGAGCACCCTGGACAAGGCGATTGTGATTGCCCTGGGCGGCGTAGTGGGCCGGGTCATCCTCGGCTACACACCTACCCTCGCCGGCGGGATCGTCGGACTCATCACCCTGTTCACCATGATGCGGCTGGAAGAGTACCTCCGCCGCACCAAACGCGGCGTGTACCTGAGCAGCAAACCGGTACTGCTGATGGCAGGGGACGAGATCCTCGCAGATAATCTCAGAAAGGCCCGGATCCAGAACGATGAGCTCTATTTCAAATTGCGCCAAGCCGGGATCCGCAACTTCTCCGAGGTCTCGATAGTGCTGCTGGAGCCTACCGGAGACGTGAGCGTGATGCGCAGGGGAGTGCCGGTGGAACGCGAGCTGCTGCGGCGCGTCGCTGACCGGGACCGGATCCCCAGCCAGCTGCTGCTGCCGGAGCGCGAGGGGCGCCAGGGCACCTAGCGGGGCCCACGGCCGGCCCGGCCTGGAAGCACGATTAGGTGTTTGGGAGGATCCCGTGTAGAGTCTTTCTCAGTTGTTGTGTTGCGCATTTTGTATTTCAAGCGGCGAAACCCAAACGGGCTAGCTGCTTTTCTGTAAAAGCGGTAAAGGAACACCGCGACTGAAACCTCCCGAAAGTCGGGAAGTGTTTCAATCCAGAAGGAATATTAAAATGGCTACAGGTACCGTGAAGTGGTTCAACTCCGAAAAGGGCTTCGGCTTCATTGAGCCGGACGACGGCAGCGCCGACGTCTTCGCTCACTACTCCGCTATCAACTCCAGCGGCTACAAGTCCCTCGAAGAGAACCAGAAGGTCTCCTTCGACACCGAGCAGGGCCCCAAGGGTCCGCAGGCTACGAACATTCAGGGCCTCTAATTCCAGAAGCCTAGACACCGCCGCTAAGGCAGGTATCTAAAAAGAAGAGCAGGACGGGCAACCGTCCTGCTCTTCTTGTTTAACCCCGGCGCTTCGTCTTCAACTTCCTCTTCACCGAGAGGGCAGTTACGGCTGGTTTGAGCGTTCAAACGGGCCGTAACTGCCCTCTCGATGGGTTTTTGCCGACCCAGGAAAGGGAGCTAGTCCTGCACCCGCACAGCGGTTTCGCGCAGATACTGCTCCACACGGGTATACGCGTCCTGGGTCAAAGCGCGCCAGAACTGCATGGCCAGACGGGGCTCGTCCTCCTCCAGCCGCGCGATCTCATCCGCCGGAAGCCGCCAGACCTCCACCGCGCCGTCGGCCTTCACTGTGGTCTCCTGCCGCTTGTCCTCACCCAGGGCCATCTCACCGAATGTCATTCCGGCGCCCAGCCGGTTCAGCTTCACCCGATGTCCGTCCGGCCCGGGCATCAGGGTCTGCACGTGTCCGGAGGCAATGAAGTAGACGCCGCTGAAGCGTTGTCCGATGCGGCGGATGACGTCGCCGTCGTCATACGTCAGCTTTTCCATCCGAGCGGCGATGTCCTTGGAATCGGCCTCATCCATCGGCGCAAGAGCGGGGGAATGCACCGGCAGGATCCGCGCCGGCTGCACCAGATCCGCGGCATGGCGTTCCAGCAGCTCCTCCTCACACCATTCGACGGCGGCTGAACGGGTGGCGAAGGACTGGACGTCATGCCCGTCCTCCATCAGGCTTTCCGCCACGGCTCCTTCAGCGTCCACGATCGCCAGGCTGCGTCCGGCCTCGGTAAGCATCTGCGCCGCCTCGGCGAACAGGCGCATCGCCACCCCGGACACTTCATCAACGCTGCGCAGGTCCAGGACCACCAGTTCGACGTCGTCGTCCAGGGAAGCGAGTTCACGCACCATCGCCTCTGCACCGGCAAACAGCAGGTCCCCGTTCAGTTCAAGAATCCGGGCCCGGGCGACGTTGGCGCGCAGCACGCCGGCAGCTTCCTCGCTGCGGCGGATACCGGAGGGCGTGGTGCCAATGTCATACGAGCCGCGCAGGGCAGAGCGGCCGGTGCGTCCGGCGCGGACGAAGTGCAGTTCCAGGTCACTGGAAAGACGCTGGGCGACGGCGACGCCGCGGACACTGCTGCCGTGGGCGTCCAGCGGCGGGGAGTAGACAGCCAGCCCAATCTGGCCTGGAAGCACGGCAATGGTGCCGCCGGCCACCCCGGACTTCGCCGGCATGCCGACGCTGCTCATCCAGGCACCGGCGTCGTCGTACATCCCGCAGGTAGCCATGACGGAGAGCACCCGCTCCACCGGGGCAATGTCCAGGACCTGTTCGCTGGTGAGCGGGTTGCGGCCGCTGTTTGCCAGGGTGGCGGCCATCATGGCCAGGTCCAGCGTGTTGACCATGACCGAACACTGCCGGAAGTAGTCCTCGATGACCGGGGTCGGATCGGACTCGATGATGTCGAAGCTGCGCAGCAGGTAGGCCAGTGCATGATTGCGGTGGCCTGACTTGAGCTCGGACTGGTAGATCCGCTCACTGACAGAGAGCTGGCGTCCGGCGAAGGCAGAATAGGTGTTCAGAATCCGCTTGAACCGGGAGTTGCCGCCGGAGCCGCGGACCAGGGACGTAGCAGTCAATGCGCCCGCGTTGATCATCGCGTTTGCCGGGCGGCCGGTGCCTTCGGCCAGGGAAATTTCGTTGAAGGAATCCCCGGACGGTTCAACATCAACCTTCGCATCGACGTCGTCCATCCCGCGGTCCGCCAGCGCGAGCCCGTAGGTGAATGGCTTGGAGATCGACTGAATGCTGAATTCCTCGCGGGTATCCCCAATCTCATAGACGTACCCGTCCGCAGTGGCGAGGACAATGCCGAAGTTGTTCGGATCGACGTTCGCCATCGCCGGAATCGAACTATACGGCTTGCCGTCCTTCAGGTCGGCTATCTCGGTGTGGATTCGCTGCAGGTAGTGATCAATGGGGGAGTCCATCCAACCAGCCTACGGGGGTCCTAAAAACCCCGTGACCTGACCGTTACCTCTGTGTATACTGGCACGCAGTTGTTGTGTTGAGCGTTTGAACTTGAAGCGGCGAACCCCGAAACCAGGGCCAGCCGCTTTTTTTGTCCATCGCTGCATGGGACACTTCAGCTGGAAACTCCTCGACGGTCGGGGAAGTTTCGCCTCAGAAGGATGATTAAAAATGGCAACAGGCACCGTGAAATGGTTCAACTCCGAAAAGGGCTTCGGCTTCATCGAGCCCGATGACGGCAGCGCCGATGTTTTCGCCCACTACTCCGCCATCAACGCGAGCGGCTACCGCTCCCTCGAAGAGAACCAGAAGGTTAGCTTCGATACCGAACAGGGACCCAAGGGCCCCCAGGCGGTAAACATCCAGGCTGTCTAACCAAAGACTTCCGGCCCTTTCACGGGCCAGCTGGACTCAGGATGCAGGGCGGTTTCCGTCCTGCATCCTCTGTTTAACGGCTGATGCACCTGCCTGAATCCGGCACACGGGCGTAACGCGGCACACAATTCCGGCCGATTTCTGCCTATACTCCTATCAGCTTCAAGAACTGCGGCCGCCAAGCTCCGACTTGGCCGCATACCAACCCCACGCTCGTTGGGTGGTTCGGATGAAGAAGCGGCCTGCACTCGCCTTCAGGGGCAACCGGTGCCAGGCAAGAGCACGCCGAAAGGACCGGCGCCCGGCGCCGCAGCCATGGACACTTCTGCAACCGTTTCAACTTCTTCTCTTAACGCAGTCAGCCTGCAGGACTATGAGGCACTGGTCAGTATCCGGGAGGCATTTGTGAACTTCCTGCTGGGCGAGCCGGCTGCCGCAGTATGAGCAGTCCCTCGGGTCTGCTGCTGGATACCCCGGTCCTGGCAGAGGTCCGCAGCGAATCCCCGGATGCCGCCGTCGTCAGTTTCCTTCGCGGCCGCAGCCATCTGCGCGTCTTCGTCTCGGCACTGACAGTCGGCGAACTTGAGTCATCTTCGCCCGGCTGGCTACGCGAACTGTCCTCACGGTTCGCAGCGAACATCCTTCCGGTGGACCACGAGATTGCCCTGCTCTGGCGCACGCTCCCGGAAGCCGTGCCGGGGGATGCCCGCGGTGCCCTCCGGACCTGGCTCGCCGCTACGGCCATCCAGCGCAACCTTACGGTTGTGACCCCCGAACCTGAGGCGTTTGTGGCCTGTGGTGCCAGTGCGGTTTGTCCATACACGGAATTCGGCTGAGCACAACCCCTGTGAGAGAATTCATTGTCCCGGGTGAGGCCGGGCACACTGCCGCGTGCTGTCCTGGTGCCGCGGCCACTCGCAAGTTAGGAAATCTTGGCCGATGGCTGAAAACAATCCCCGCCCGGACGCGGTACCGCATTCGGAGCGGATCGACGATGACGGCGGCAAGGCTGCCAAATGGAAAATAGTTGGCCCCGGACTCGTGGTTGCGGCCACGGGTGTTGGAGCGGCCGACATGGTCGCGACCCTGGTCGCCGGCTCCCGCTACGGCTACGGCCTGCTGTGGGCAGTTATCCTCGGCGTCATCCTGAAGATCATCCTGGTTGAGGGTGCAGGCCGCTTCACGCTGGCTACCGGCAAGACCATTTTTGAGGGCTGGCGTTCCCTGGGCCGCTGGACCACCTGGTACTTCGGTCCGTACATCATGATCTGGGGCTTCGTTTACGGCGCCACGGCCATGTCTTCCGCGGCCCTGCCGCTGGCTGCGGTCTTCCCGTTCCTGCCGCTGTGGGCCTGGGCCATCGTGATGGGCCTGGCCGGCTTCGTCATGGTCTGGTTCGGCAAGTACGCCACGTTCGAGAAGATCACCGCGGTCCTCGTCGGGCTGATGTTCGTTACCGTGGTCGGTCTGGCAATCATTGCAACCCCCAACATCCCGGAGATGTTCAAGGGCCTTGTCCCGATGATCCCCGAAGGCGGCGTGGTCTACACCCTGGCGCTTGCCGGCGGCGTCGGCGGCACCATCACCCTGGCAGCCTACGGCTACTGGCTGCGTGAAAAGGGCTGGTACACGCCCAAGTGGATGAAGGTCATGCGCATCGACAACTCGATGGCCTACGTGATGACGGGCATCTTCGTCATCGCCATGCTCATCGTGGGTGCCGAAGTTGTCCGTACCGCCGGCATCACCCTCAGCGCCGGAGACAAGGGCCTGCTGGACCTCTATGACGTGCTGAAGCTCGAGTACGGTGACTTCGTGGGCACCGGCTTCCTGGTCGGTTTCTGGGCGGCATCCTTCTCCTCCATCATTGGCGTCTGGAATGGTGTTTCGCTGATGTTCGCCGACTTCTGGGGCAACATGCGCGGCAAGGAATCCGGCCACCCGGACACCCGCGTGGGCGGCAAGTACTTCAAGTTCTACGTCCTGTGGCTGACCTTCCCGCCCATGATCCTCTTCGCCCTGGGCCAGCCGATCGGCCTGATCCTGGCGTACGGCGTGCTGGGCTCGCTGTTTATGCCGTTCCTCGCGGTCACCCTGCTGGGCCTGCTCAACGGCAAGCGCATTCCAAAGGAATGGGCCAACCGCCTGCACACGAACATTGCCCTGGGCATCACTGCCCTGCTCTTCATCGTCCTGGGCCTGCAGCAGGCCTGGAAGGCACTCGCCCCGGTATTCGGCGGAGAGTAATCCCGCGATTGGAGGGGCTCCTGAGCCCGTCCGGGACGCCCGGATCGAAGCACCTAAACTGCCCTGGCTTCCACGAGGGAAAAACGCAGTTCGAAAATATGTAGGGAAAGCCCATCTACGCCCCGAGCACCCTCCGCTACGCTTGAATGGCGAGAGAAGGTTGCAGCATGGAAATCAGCGCAGCGGGTGGCCTGAATCGTCTGATTGCGGGCCGTTACCGACTCATCGAACCAATTGGCCACGGTGGCATGGCTACCGTCTACCGAGGACTGGACGAGGCTCTCGGCCGCGACATCGCCGTGAAGCTCTTCCGGGCCAGTGCTGTCGACCCCGACGACGTCGGGCGGCAGGAAACTGAAATGCGCCTCCTGGCTTCCCTCACCCATCCAGGCCTGGTCACGCTCTACGACGCAGGCAAGGACGACGCCGGCCGAGACGATGGTCCCGACGGCGAACCCCGCGCATTTCTCGTGATGGAGCTCGTGGACGGACCGGACCTGCGCAAGCGGCTGCGCGAGCACCCTGTTCCGGCAGGGGACGTTGCGTACCTTGGTGCGGAACTGGCCGGCGCGCTGGCCTATATCCACGCCCGGGGGGTGATCCACCGGGACGTAAAACCCGCCAACATCCTCCTTCCCCCGGCCGTCGCGGGCACCGCACCGCGGGCAAAGCTTACGGACTTTGGGATCGCCCGGATGATCGACGGCGCGCGGTTCACGGCTACGGGGGCCACTCTGGGAACTGCCAACTATCTCAGCCCCGAGCAGGCATCCGGCCGGTCTGCCACCGGCGCTTCGGACATCTACTCCCTGGGGCTGGTGGTTCTGGAATGCCTGACCGGCAGGATTGAGTTTGGCGGCAGCCCGCTTGAAGCTGCGGTTGCCCGGCTGAGCAGGGATCCGGAGATTCCCGAATCACTGGGAAAACAATGGAGGCCGCTTCTTTCAGGAATGACCTCGCGGGATCCGGACACCCGGCCTACTGCTGCGGAAGTCTCTTCCGCGCTCCTGGATTTCCGGTGGGCGGACCCAGCGCCTGCTGCAGCACCTTGGCGGCCTGCTGACCTTGATACCGCCCAGGCCCCGGGTTCCGTCGAGGCCCCGGGTTCCGTCGAGGCCCCGGGTTCCGTCGAGGAACCGGGCATGGAAACTGATCCGGCTGACGTCTCCGTGCCGGAGCCCATGGAGACAGGAACGGGTTCAGCGCCGGTGCCGGACGCGCCGCGGCTGCCCTCACCGGCGGCTGTCTTCAGCGGCACGGACATCCGCATGCCAGCCATGGAACGCGCCGCCGCAGCCTATCTGGCCAAAGACGACTCAGACCATCCGGACATTCACACGCCGGCAGCCCCGCCTACGCCACCTTCCATCGGACGCGTGGTCCAGGCAGGCGCGGCAGCAGGGGAGAAGCGCCGCACCCGCGCCGGCCGCGGATCACCAGCGCTCATGGCGCCCGCCTTCCCGCTGCCGCCCGGACGGGCCGTGCTGGCCGGGCGGGCCCTGCTCGCGGTGCTCGCCATGACCGTCCTGACGGTCGCCGTCGTCCTGGCCGCGGGCCGGGTGGGAGCCGCCGATTCAGTGAACCAGCAGCCGGTTCCGGGCCAGATCGGCGGGACAAGCACCGGCGGGACAAGCACCGGCGGACCGCCGTAGCACCGGGCACCTGCTTCCCCCGTTAGGCCGGGGGAGCACCCGGATCGCATACTGGAAAGATGAGTTTTCCGGCCCCCGCCCAGACCGACCGCTGCCCCTGCCTGAGCGGGGAGAGCTACGGCAACTGCTGCAGCCAGTTCCACGCCGGCACCGCGCAGGCGCCCACTGCAGAGGCTCTGATGCGTTCGCGGTACACCGCCTTCGTCACCGGAGACACCAAGTACCTTCTGCGGACCTGGCACCCCAGCACACGGCCGGCGGAACTTGAGCTGGACCCGGACCTGCGGTGGCGGCGCCTGGACATCATCGCCACCGAGGCAGGAGGTCCGCTGGACACGGCCGGCGTCGTCAGCTTCGAAGCGCACTACCGCCAGGACGGGACCGCCGGTGTGCAGCGTGAACGCTCCGAGTTTGTCCGCCAGGACGGCCGATGGCTCTACATCTCGGGCGAGTAAGGCCTGCTGCCTTCCCCCGGCCACGGACCAAGCCTAAGGTTAAATAGCGTCCGACGGTGGTCCGGATCCCCGGGCCCTTAGGGAAGTCTCCCGAACAGGCGGCAAGCCTGAAAGTGGTCGGACCCCAGCAGAACGAGGACACCATGAAAGCACTCGTTTACGAAGGACCCGGACAGAAAGCCTGGAAGGACGTTCCAGATCCGACGATCCAAGACCCCCGTGACGTGATCGTCAAGATCGACACCACAACCATCTGCGGCACGGACCTGCATATCCTCAAGGGCGACGTCCCAGCTGTCACTCCCGGCCGTATCCTTGGCCACGAAGGGGTGGGTACCGTCACCGAGACGGGCTCCGGCGTCACCAACTTCAAGGTGGGTGACAAGGTAATCCTGTCCTGCGTTTCCGCGGACGGTTCCTGCAGCTTCTGCAAGGACGGCCTCTATTCGCACTGTACCGGCTCGGAAGGCCAGTCCGGGATCGGCTGGATCTTCGGACACCTGATCGATGGAACCCAGGCGGAGTACGTCCGGGTGCCGTACGCGGACACCTCGATGTACATCCTGCCCGAGGGCGTTTCGGCCGAGCATGGTGTGCTGCTGAGCGACATTTTCCCCACGGGTTTCGAGATGGGCGTTCAGTACGGCCAGACCAAGCCTGGCGACGTCGTCGCAGTCATTGGTGCCGGACCGGTGGGTCTTGCAGTGATTTCCACGGCCGGGCTGTACGGCGCCGCGAAGATCATCGCCGTTGACCTGGACCAGAACCGGGTGGACCAGGCACGGCGTTTCGGGGCCACGCACGGGGTGAATTCCGGTGATTCCGACTGGAAAGAGCAGATCATGTCCCAGACGGACGGCTGGGGCGTGGATGTGGCCGTGGAGGCCGTGGGCATTCCGCGGACCTTTGAGATGTGCACCGAGATTGTCCGCCCCGGCGGCAACGTGGCGAATGTGGGCGTTCACGGTAAGCCGGTGAGTCTTGAACTGGACCGGCTGTGGATCGAGAACATCGATATCAGCATGGGTCTGGTCAACACGGACACCCTGTCCATGCTGCTGAAGCTCATGGCGGAGGGGAAGCTGCCGGCGGAGGAATTCATCAGCCACCGGTATCCGCTGGATGACGTGATGACGGCGTACGACACCTTCTCCCGTGCCGCGGAGACCAATGCGCTGAAGGTGATCCTCACCGCCTGACGGGGCCGTTTTGGAGCGGGTGCCGCGCCCGAGAATACTGGGAAGTGCGGTGTGCAGGCGCGGCCCGCCCTTCCTAGTATCAAGGGGGTTGAGATGTCCGAAGATACATCCCGCACCATGCTCGCCGGACGGCTGAACGTCGAGACCGGAACGTTTGCTCTCAAGGAAGTCCCGGTTCCGGACCCGGGCCCGGGATTCGTCCGGGTGAAGGTCCAGGCAGCCGGTGTCTGCCTCTCGGATGTCCACTTGATCCAGGGGCTGCTGCGCCCCAAGTTCCTCAAGGGCAGCGAAGTCACCCTCGGCCACGAGGTCGCCGGAACCATTGACCTGCCCGGACCCGGGGTGACGTCCCTGGCACCGGGAGACCGCGTGGTGGTTCAGGCGGGCTACGAATACAACGGCGTGACCCTCACCATGGGGGTGGACTACGACGGCGGGTGGGCCGAGTACCTGGTGGTTCCCGCCGGCGTGTGCGTTCCGCTGGGAAACGAGATCCCGTTTGACCAGGCCTCCATCATTCCCGACGCCGTATCCACGCCGTGGGCAGCCATCGCCTCCACCGCCGACGTACGGGCCGGCGAAGCCGTGGGTGTCTGGGGAATCGGCGGACTGGGTGCCCACGGTGTCCAGCTCCTTAGGCTGGTGGGTGCGGCTCCGATCATCGCCGTCGACCCGATCCCGGAAGCACGCGCACGCGCCCTGGAACTTGGCGCCGATGCTGCCCTGGATCCGATGGCCGAGGACTTCGCCGAGGCGATGAAGTCCGCCACCGGCGGCAGGGGGCTCGACGCCGCCTTGGACTTCGCGGGTGTCGACGCCGTACGCAGCCAGGCACTGGCCTGTTTGGGTGTGCGCGGCCGGCTGGTCCTGGTCGGTTTGAGCGGCAAGCCGGTAACCATCGGTGACAGCACCGGCTTCTCGTATGCCCGCAAGCAGGTCCTCGGCCACTACGGTTCAGAGGCGCACCACGTGCCTCAGCTGGTCTCGCTGACGCAGCTTGGCAGGCTGGACTTCGCTGGATCCATCAGCGCACGCCTGCCGCTGGCCGAGGCGGAGCGGGCAGTGAAGTCCCTGGACGCTAAGGAAGGCAACCCGATCCGCATTGTGCTGATCCCGTAGCGCCCGGCCGGCCCAGCCCGTCCAGCCCCGATGAGATTAGTCCTTAGTCCTTATCCGGCTTGCCCGGCTCGCCCGGCTTGTCTTTCTTCTTGGACTTGGCGTCCTTGGACTCCTTGATGTCCTTCGCGGCTTTGACCGCCGCGGCTGCTGCGGTGGCCTTCACCGGCGTCGGGACCTTGACCACCTTGGTCTTGGTCTTCGTTTTGCTCTTGGTGTCCAGCACCAGGGCGGCCGCGATGCCGAGCATCCAGACGTCCTTGGCGAACGGCGTGCCGGCCGCGCTGGGCCGCACGCCGTCGTCTTCGGTGAAGTCCGGCGTCTTCAGATACATCCTCATCATTCCGCCGGAGAAGGCCCCGAGGACCAGTCCTGCGAGCCGGCTGGGAACGAACGGAGTCAGCAGGGTCAGGCCGATGGAGATTTCGGCGGCGCACAGCAGTTTGCCGAATCTCGCAGGCTCCAGGTCCAGCACCTGCGGAAAGGCGTTGCCGGCCAGATGCTGCAGTCCCGCGGCGGACTCTTCATCCAGGTTGCGCTTGTTCAGGCCCGAGTTCAGGATGTAGGCGCCGGTGGTGAGCCGCAGCGGAATGTGGCTGAGTTTCATGGTGGTTCCTAACTCAAGTGGGCAGTGTCCACGCACGAGCCTACGGCCGCGTCCCAGCAGGTGGAAGAGTGCATGCACATTGCCGGCCGAAGTTTCCGGACAGTCCCCCGGACATGGGTAAACAGTCCGCGGCCGGCAGATGGACATTCGGTGCGGAGGGGCCAACATGCCGACGCAAACTGCCCCCGCCCGCCGGATTTCTGCTTTTATTAAGGAGTTACTGGGCAACCCGTCAACGACATTAGAAGGTCACTAATGGATTACCTCCCGGCCGAGCATCCCCGGCCGCGACATTTCATCCTTCATCTAAGCGACACCCACCTGCTGGCGGGACCGCACCCGCTGTACGGGGCGGTGGACAGCCGGGCCAAGCTGCTCTCCCTCTTTGAACGGCTCGCAGCTGCAGAGCGCAAACCGGAAGCCATTGTGTTTACCGGGGACCTGACGGACAAGGGGGAACCGGAGGCCTACGACGAGCTCCGCTCCATTGTTGAGCCCGCTGCGGAGGCGATGGGAGCGCAGGTCATCTGGGTTATGGGCAACCACGACCAGCGCACGCATTTCAAGGAACGCCTGCTTGACGAAGCACCGGACATGGCGCCGATGGACCGGGTGTACGAGGTCAACGGGCTGCGGATCGTGACGCTGGATTCCACCGTTCCGGGCTACCACCACGGCGAACTCAGCGACGCCCAGCTTTCCTGGCTTCGGTCGGAGCTGCGCACACCGGCACCGGAGGGCACCATCCTGGCCCTGCACCACCCGCCGGTTCCCAGCGTCCAGGACCTCACCGTCCTGGTGGAACTGCGCCATCAGCGTGACCTCGCTGCCGCGCTGGAAGGAACCGACGTCCGCGCGGTCATCGCTGGCCACCTGCACTATTCGACCTTCACGACCTTCGCGGGGATTCCCGTTTCCGTGGCCTCGGCGACCTGTTATACCCAGGACCTGGCCACTCCCGGTACCCGCGGTCAGGACGCAGCGCAGGGCTTCAACATGATCCACGTCTACGAGGATTCAGTGGTGCACTCCGTAGTGCCGCTGGAAGAAAGCAGCACTGTTGGCGAACGGGTGGATGAAGCTGAAACCCGGCGCCGGCTTGAGGCCGCAGGCCGGCGCATCCTCGACGCCCGGACCTTCAGCAACGCGTAGCCGCACCATCGAGATGGCAGAAACTGCTCGTTTCAGCCCTCAAAAGAGCAGTTTCTGCCATCTCGTTTAGAGTTCGTCGGGGTCCGGTTCCGGGCCGAGGTTGAAGAACCGTCCGCTGACCGATTCCGGGGTGAGTTCCACGTAGCGGTATTTCGGGGTGCGGACCCACGGCTTCAGGGGGAACTTCTCAGCCTCTTCGATCTCCGCGCTGCGCTCCAGCTCCCGGCAGGAGCCCTTGATGATGACGGACCAGGCTTCGTCGCTCATGATGCCGTCGGTCTCGAACGCCACGTGGGAGTTGATCGTCAGGCCGGCCAGCTTGGTGCCGGGGGCCGTCCTGAACAGGATCACGCCGTCGTGGGCGTAGTAGTTGATGGGAAAAATGTCGGGCTGGTTGCCCACGCTGACTGCGATTCGCCCGTGGAAGGTCTTCTCAACGTACTTCCAGGCTTCTTCTGCCGTGAGCTCAACAACCGGAGGCCGTTCTTCAGTAGTCATGCCACCAGTCTGCCAACCAGGGACCCGCGCCGCCAGCCGCCGGTTCCAGTAGCGGCTTGACTCCTCAAACCTGCAGCACAACCGTGAAGACGGTAAGCTTACTGACCTAATCAGCACTACCTCGAGCGAGAGAGAGCATGATGACGGACGAGAACAAGCAGTATTCGGCCCAGGAACACCTGACCACACGGCAGGGGCACCCGGTATCCGATAACCAGAACACCCGCACGGTGGGTTCCCGCGGACCGGCAACCCTGGAGAACTACCAGTTCCTCGAGAAGATCAGCCACTTTGACCGGGAACGGATCCCTGAGCGTGTGGTCCACGCCCGCGGGTTCGTGGCCTACGGCGAGTTCGAGGCCAGCGGCAAGTGGGGCGACGAGCCCATTTCCAAGTACACCCGCGCCAAGCTCTTCTCTGAGCCGGGTAAGAAAACCGACGTCGCCATCCGGTTCTCCACGGTGATCGGCGGCCGTGATTCCTCTGAAGCGGCCCGGGATCCGCGCGGTTTCGCCGTGAAGTTCTACACCGAAGACGGCAACTGGGACATGGTGGGCAACAACCTCGGCGTCTTCTTTATCCGTGACGCGATCAAGTTCCCGGACGTGATCCACTCCCTGAAACCGGACCCCGTCACCTTCCGCCAGGAACCTGCCCGGATCTTCGACTTTATGTCCCAGACGCCTGAGTCAATGCACATGCTGGTGAACCTGTTCAGCCCGCGCGGCATCCCGGCGGACTATCGCCATATGCAGGGATTCGGCGTCAATACCTACCGCTGGGTCAACGCGGCCGGTGAATCGAAGCTGGTGAAGTACCACTGGCAGCCCAAGCAGGGCGTGAAGTCCCTGACCGAAGAGGACGCCGCCAACATCCAGGCCGGGGACCTTGGCCACGCGTCCAAGGACCTCTACGAGGCCATTGAGCGCGGTGACTACCCGCAGTGGGACCTGTACGTGCAGATGATGGATGACAACGACCACCCGGAGCTGGACTTCGATCCGCTCGATGACACCAAGACCTGGCCCGAAGAAGTGTTTGTGCCCCAGTACGTCGGCACCATGACGCTGAACCGGAACGTCTCCGACCACCACAATGAGAACGAGCAGATCTCCTTCGGCACCGGTGTGCTGGTGGACGGACTGGAGTTCTCCGATGACAAGATGCTCGTGGGACGTACCTTCAGCTATTCGGATACGCAGCGCTACCGGGTGGGCCCGAACTACCTGCAGCTGCCGGTCAACGCCCCGAAGAACGCGAAGGTTGCCACCAACCAGCGCGGCGGGCAGATGTCCTACGGAACGGACCTCGCTCCGGGCCAGAACCCGCACGTCAACTATGAGCCGAGCATTACCGGCGGCGTCCAGGAAGCACCGAAGCAGGGTCCCTCAGCCGTTGGGCCCGAGCTTGAAGGGCGCCTGACCCGTGAGCGCATCGAGCGGACGAATGACTACATGCAGGCCGGCCAGCGCTTCCAGCTGATGGAACAGTGGGAGAAGGACGACCTGGTGAAGAACTTCGTCGACAACATCTCCCAGGCTGCCCGTCCGGTGCAGGAGCGTATGCTCTGGCACTTCTACATGTGCGACGACGAACTGGGCGCGCGCGTCGGCGAGGGCCTGGGCATTGGGCTGGCTGAGATTAAGGATCTTGGCCCGCTGCCCACCCAGACCCTTACCGAAGAGGAGCAGGAACGGATCAAGAACCTCGGCAGCAACGGTCCGCGTAACGTCGAGGGCCTGACCATGACGCACTGCGTTCCCAACGAGCACGTCGTGGTTTCCCGCTAATTCCGGGCAGCACCAGCAAACCGCCGGCCGGGGCACCCCCCCCCCCGGGGGGGGGTGCCCCCCGCCCCCCCGTTTGCTGCATTCAACCCGCGGCTAAGCCGGCGTGACGTACGCACCCGAGATGCCGCCGTCGACCATAAACGTCGAAGCGGTGATGAAGGAAGAGTCATCGCTGGCCAGGAAGGCCACAGCCCCGGCGAGTTCCTCCGGCTCGGCGAACCGGCCCAGCGGTATGTGCACCAGCCGGCGGGCGGCTCGCTCCGGGTCCTTGGCAAAGAGTTCCTGCAGCAGGGGAGTGTTCACCGGTCCGGGGCACAGGGCGTTCACGCGCACCCCCTGCCGGGCGAATTCGACGCCGAGTTCCCGGCTCATGGCCAGCACCCCGCCTTTGGACGCGCTGTAGGAAATCTGGGACGTGGCCGCACCCATAACCGCCACAAATGAGGCGGTGTTGATGATGGATCCCTTGCCGGTGGCGAGCATGTGCGGCAGCGCGTACTTGCAGCAGTAGTAGACCGAGGTCAGGTTGACTTCCTGTACCCGCCGCCAGGCATCGATTCCCGTTTCCAGAATGGAGGCGTCCTCGGGCGGGGAAATGCCGGCGTTGTTGAAGGCAATGTCCACGCGGCCGTAGGTTTCCCGGGTCACCTCGTAGAGCCTCCGGACCTCTTCTTCGTTCGTGACATCCACCGGCACGAACAGGCCGCCCACCTCATGGGCGGCCGCCTTCCCGGCCACCGGATCGACGTCGCCGATGACAACGTGCGCGCCTTCCGCTGCCAGCCTTCGGGCGGTGGCGAGGCCGATGCCGCTGCCTCCGCCGGTGATCACGGCGCTGCGGCCTTCCAGCCTGCGCAGCGGCGCGGGAGCGGGATGTGCCGGTGAGACCTGATCTGACATGGTGTTCTCCTCCTTGGAGCCGTTACCGGCCGGTGGCGATGAAGACGTTCTTGGTTTCCGTGAACGCGTCCAGGGCGTCCGGGCCCAGTTCCCGGCCGAGTCCCGAATGCTTGAAACCTCCAAACGGCGTCCAGTAACGCACTGATGAATGCGAGTTCACGGAGAGGTTCCCGGCTTCCACGCCGCGGGAGGTGCGCAGGGCACGTCCCAGGTCCCGGGTCCAGATCGAGCCTGAGAGTCCGTAGGCTGAGTCGTTGGCAATGCGGACGGCATCTTCCTCGTCGGTGAACGGGACGACGGCGATCACCGGACCAAAGATCTCTTCGCGAAGGGCGGGACTGCCGGGCGCGGGTGCCAGGACAGTGGGCGGAAACCAGAAGCCCGGTCCGTCCGGCGCCTGGCCCTGGATAACGACGTCGTCTGCCGCCACGTAGCCGGCCACCCGGTCGCGCTGTGCGGAGGAAATCAGCGGCCCCATGGCTGAGTCGTGCAGCCTGGGGTCGGCTACCCGCAGGCCCGTGACGTGCGGTTCGAGCAGTTCCAGGAAGCGTTCGTAGACTCCGGCCTGGACCAGCACCCGGGACCGGGCGCAGCAGTCCTGCCCGGCATTGTCGAACGCCCCGCCCGGCGCTGCTGCTGCGGCCTGTTCCAGATCAGCGTCGTCGAAAATGATGTTGGCGCTCTTGCCGCCCAGTTCAAGGGTTACCCGCTTCAGCTGCGCGGAGCAGCCGGCCATGATGCCCTTGCCTACCTCGGTGGATCCGGTGAACACGACTTTGCGGACGGCCGGATGGGTGACGAAACGCTCGCCGATCACCGATCCCTTGCCCGGCAGGACTGAGAAGACGCCTTCGGGGATGCCTGCCTCCAGCGCAAGCTCAGCCAGCCGCAGGGCGGTCAGCGGAGTCAGTTCAGCGGGTTTGAGTACTACGGTGTTCCCGGCTGCCAGCGCCGGTGCGAATCCCCACCCGGCGATGGGCATGGGAAAGTTCCACGGCACGATTACTCCCACCACGCCCAGCGGCTCGTGGAACGTCACGTCGATGCCGCCGTCCACCGGAATCTGCGCACCGGTATGCCGTTCCGGAGCGCCGGCGTAGTAGTTCAGCACGTCCCGGACGTTGCCGGCTTCCCACCGTGCGTTGCCCAGGGTGTGTCCGGCGTTGGCGACTTCCAGAGCGGCGAGGTTCTCCAGGTCCGCGTCCACGGCGGCAGCGAAGCGGCGCAGCAGGCGCGCTCGGTCCGAGGGCCCGGTGTTCCGCCAGCTCTCGAAGGCCCGCGCCGCGGCGTCGATCGCGGCGTCCGTGGCCTCCAGGTCCAGCGGAGCAACGGTGGTGATGATCTCCTCGGTCGCGGGGTTCAGGATGGGCGTGCTCACCGTTGGGCTCCTTGTGGTGTTGACGTGTGCCGGGCGGCTGCGGCGACGAATCCGCGGAACAGCCGCAAATCCCCGGGATTCTGCTCGGGATGGAACTGCACCCCCAGCACCCAGCTGCCGCCGTCGGGCAGTTCCACGGCTTCGATGGTGCCTTCCGGGGCCACGGCTGTGACCACCAGTCCGTGGCCCAGTTCCGCAATGCCCTGGTGGTGGTAGCACGGGGCGCTGGCCTGCGGACCGAGCAGGGAAGCGATGAGGCTGCCCGGTGCAGTTGTGAATCCAACCTCCCCGAACACGCCGGGGGAGGGCTGGTAGTTCGCTTCCGGACGGACGTCGGGCAGGTGCTGGATCAGCGTTCCGCCCAGGGCCACATTCAGCACCTGTGCTCCCCGGCAGATCGCCAGCAGCGGCAGGCCCCGGTCAAGGGCTGCCCTGGTGAGGGCCAGGTCATGGGAATCCCGCTGCGGCTGGCTGACGGTCAGGTGATGCCGCGTATGCCCGTACTCCGCCGGATCCACGTCCGTGCCGCCGGCGGTGATGAGTCCGTCCAGCCGGTCCAGCACATGCACCCCGGTGGCTACCGGGGGCAGGAGCACCGGTACGCCGCCCGCGGCGGCGACGGCCTCCACATAGGTTCCCGGGATCAGCGCCGCGGTTCCTTTCCAGACGCCCCAGGCCGTTTCCTGGTAGTAGGTGGTGATGCCGATCAGCGGCCGCGCGGCACCGCCGGGGGAGAAATCCTCAGAGCCGCTCAAAGCCACGCTTGCGCTCCCAGTCGGTGACGGCGGATTCGAAGGCAGCCAGCTCGACGTCGGCGGCGTGCACGTAGTGCGTGACGACGTCATCGCCGAAAGCCTTGCGGGCCATCTCGCTGCCGGCCAGCAGGTCCCTGGCCGCGCGCAGCGTGGTCGGCAGCCTGTCAGCCCCGGTGGTGTAGGCATTGCCGGCCGTGACCGGTTCCAGCGGTAGCCGGTTCTCCAGACCGTGGATGGCGGCTGCCACCAGTGCCGCCGTGGCCAGATACGGGTTCAGGTCCCCGCCGCCCACACGGTTCTCACTGCGCATCCCGGAACCATGGCCCACCACACGCAGTGCGCAGCTGCGGTTGTCCAGGCCCCAGGCGATGGCGGTGGGTGCGAAGCTGCCTTCCACGAAACGCTTGTAGGAGTTCACGTTGGGCGCCAGGAAGTAGGTCAGTTCCTTCAGCGCTGCCAGCTGGCCGGCCAGGAAGTGTTCCATGACCGGGCTGAAGCCGTGTTCGCTGTCGCCCGGGAACACGGGCTCACCGTCGAGGTCCCGGAGACTGAAGTGGATGTGGCAGGAGTTGCCCTCACGTTCATTGAACTTGGCCATAAAGGTAACGCTCTTGCCCTGCTGGTCTGCGATTTCCTTGGCACCGGTCTTGTAGAAGGCGTGGTTGTCGCAGGTGCGCATGGCTTCGTCGAAACGGAAGGTGACTTCCTGCTGCCCGTAGTTGCATTCACCCTTGGAGGATTCGACCACCATGCCGGCGCCTTCCATGCCGGTGCGGATGGCGCGCAGCACCGGTTCCAGCCGGGAGGTGGCCAGCAGGGAGTAGTCCACGTTGTACCGGCTGGCTGCCTGCATCCCGGTGTACTCGCGGTCCCAGGCGGAGGAGTAGCTGTCGTCGAAGAGAATGAACTCCAGCTCGGTGCCTATGTAGGCCCGGTAGCCCAGTTCCTCCAGGCGCTCCAGCTGGCGGCGCAGGATCTGCCGCGGGGAGGGGGCCAGTGGAGTGCCGTCGGTATGCAGCACATCGCACTGCACAATGGCGGTTCCGGGCAGCCACGGCACCAGTCGCAGCGTTTCCATGTCCGGGCGCATGACCAGATCCCCGTACCCGTTCTCCCAGGAAGAGGACTCGTAGCCGTCGATGGTGTTCATGTCCACGTCCACCGCGAGCAGGTAGTTGCAGCCTTCTGCTCCGTGCGGGTAAACGTCCTCCAGGAAGGACTTCGCGCCGCAGCGTTTGCCCTGCAGCCTGCCCAAGTGGTCGGTGATGGCAACGATCACGGTGTCGATGCTGCCGGCTGCGGTACGTTCGCGCAGTTCTTCGATGTCCAGCCCGTTGGGCGGTAGTTTCCGTTCCTGCTGCTTCATGCTCTGTCCACTTCCCACGTTGTTTCCTAACGGATTTCCGACTCGGCCTCGGTGATCTGGGCGAATTCCTCCTCCGGGGCGCTCGCGACCAGGTGATGGCGGCTATAGAACCAGAAGTAGGCCAGCGCGGCTACGAAAATCCCCGCGGTGATGGAGGCAGCCAGCACATCCACCACGAACGTCGCCACCACGGCCACCACCGCAAGGACCAGCGCGACGCCGGTGGTCACCGCTCCGCCCGGGGTGCGGTAGCCGCGCGGCAGGTTCGGTTCGCGGCGGCGGAGCACTATGTGGGAGAGGTTCAGCAGTACGTAGGACACCGTTGCGCCGAACACGGCGATGTTGATCAGCAGACCGCCGTCGCCGGTAAGCGCCGCGAGCAGGAAGCCGATAGTGCCGGGCACGATCAGCGCCATGTACGGGGTGCGCCAGCGTGTGGTCAGGGACATCCAGCGCGGCAGGTAGCCGGCACGGGAGAGGGCGAAGAGCTGCCGGGAGTAGGCGTACATGATGGAGAAGAAGCTGGCCACGAGTCCGGCGAGCCCGGCGTAGTTCACGAAGTCGGCCAGGAACGTGTTGCCGCCGTAGGCGATGCGCAGGGCTTCAGGCAGGGGATTGTCCGAGGTGCTCATGGCTTCTGCGCCGGCGGCTCCCGGGACGAGCACAAGCATCAGCGCGCCGAAAACCAGCAGGATCGCCATGGCCGCGATGATGCCGCGCGGCATGTCCCGCTTGGGGTCTGAGGTTTCCTCGGCAGCCAGCGGGACGCCCTCGATGGCAAGGAAGAACCAGATGCCGTAGACCAGCGCTGCCAGCACGCCGGCGATGCCCATCGGGAGGAAGGAACTCGCGCCCGCGGCGTCGGCCGGGACAATGTCGAAGAGGTTGGCGGCGTCGAACTTCGGAACCAGGCCCACCACGGTGGCGACCAGCGCCAGGACGGCGATGGCGGTGATGACGAACATCAGCTTGAGCGCCTCGCCGACTCCGCGCAGGTGGATGCCAATGAAGATGGCGTAGGTGACCAGGTAGACCGGCCAGGAGTTGGTTAGGCCGAACAGGCCCAGCGCTTCGACGTAGCCGCCGATGAACGTGGCGATGGCCGCAGGTGCCACGGCGTACTCGATCAGCACGGCCATGCCGGTGGCAAAGCCGCCCAACGGTCCCAGCGCCCGCCGCGCAAAGCCGTAGCCTGCCCCGGCGGTTGGCAGTGTGGAGGAGAGCTCGGCCAGCCCGAAGACCATGCACGTGTACATGATTCCCATCAGGACGAAGGCGATGAGCAGTCCGCCCCAGCCGCCCTGGGCCAGGCCGAGGTTCCAGCCGGAGAAGTCTCCGGAGATGACGTAGGCGACGCCCAGGCCGGCCAGCAGGATCCAGCCCGCCGCACCGCGCTTGAGCTGCCGCTGGCTCATGTAGTTAGCGCCGACCTTTGTGTAGTCGACCCGGGATTTAGCCATGCCGTTTCCTCGTTCACTGAGATGGGCGGTGCAGGAACAATCCACTGGTGCAAAAGCTGATGTAGCCGGAGACAGGCTCATCAATGGACTGGTTTCAGTCCATGAGAGTTGGGGAAGAGTCTGCGGGTGCACAGGCACGCACGTCAAGAGGCTCTCGTAGATTTTTATTGGCCTGATTTGAGCTCTTTGGGCTTAGACTTCCCGGATGGACACAGAGCGCTTCGCCTCCGGGGCGCTGCCCGTGCGGCCGGTGCGCCGCGGCAACGCGTTCGAAGAGACCGTGGAGCGTGTGCTGGAGAACCTCAAGCTGGGGATCTACGCTGCCGGGTCCAGGCTTCCCCCGGAGCGTGAACTTGCAGCCCAGCTGGGCGTATCCCGGACTACTTTGCGCGAGGCGCTCGCAGAGCTGCAGGCCGCAGGCTATCTGGAGTCACGGCGCGGACGGTACGGCGGAACTTTCGCAGCTGATGTCCTGCCCGACCGGTCCCGGCCTGCCGGCATTGGGCGCGTGGATGACCTTGAGGACGTTCTGCTGTTCCGCCGGGTGGTGGAGTCTGCTGCTGCCCGGTTCGCGGCCGAGGCAACACTCACCCCGGCCGCCCGCAGACACCTGCTGTCTGCGCTCGCGGACGTGGACCAGGCTGCTGCGGATACCTTCCGTCCGAAAGACGCCCGGTTCCATATTGCTGTGGCTGAGCTGTCCGGGTCATCCCGGCTGGTGGCTGCCGTTGCCGAAGTCCGTGCGCAGGCAAGTGACCTGCTGGACCGCATTCCGTTGCTGCAGGCCAATCTGGACCATTCCCAGGCCCAGCACCGGGAACTCGTCGATGCGGTGCTGCGGGGGGACGCGGACGCAGCGGAGGCTGCGGCCGTTGCGCACCTTGAGGGCACCGAACGGCTGCTGCGGGGGTTCCTGGGGTAGCGCTTGATGCGGAACGCCTGCGTCTGAGAGTACGACGGCGGCACCCCGGGCATTCCCCGGTGAGGCACCTGCCGCCGTCGTACTCTGTGCTTTAGATTTCCCAGGGCGCCTTGATCGGGAAGTACTTCTCCAGGAAGTCCGTGACCCGGTTGGTCCGTTCTTCGGTGGAGACCTCGGGGAAGGACCCGTCGTTGAGGCAGAAGAGATCCTTGTTCCGCTTCGCCAGCAGGCGGTCCATATCCTTCAGTCCGCGGTAGGACGTGGTGTCCACATACTTCACCTTGGCGGTTTCCTGCGTGACGGCGCGGCCGGTGAGCAGCGCGTAGTAGTGGTAGAGCGAGTTCGTGACGGAGATGTTGTCCTTGGCCCGGAACTTGCTGGCGGCCGTGGCTGCGAACTCCTCGGGGAACACCGCTTCCATCTCCACCAGCACACTTTTGCGCAGCGGCGCTGCGGTGTGTTCCAGGTGGCGGGTGGTGATGCGGCCGAAGCGTTCCCAGAGCAGCCTGCGGTTTACGCGTGCGGCGTTTTCGAAGCCGCTGCGTTCGGGATCGTTCGCGCCGAGGCCGATGCGGGTGCTGGCTTCAATGAACTTGGTGATCCCGCCGGGGGAGAAGAACAGATCAGGTCCTACCGGGCGGCCAAAGAACATGTCGTCATTGGAATACAGGAAGTGCTCCGAAAGCCCGGGAATGTGCTGCAGCTGGGACTCGACTGCCTGTGAATTGAACGTCGGCAGCACTGACGGGTCGCGGAAATGTTCGGTTGCCGGCACGAAGGTAACCGACGGGTGGTCTGCCAGCCAGTCCGGGCGCGGGGAGTCCGAGGCGATGAAGATCCGCCGGATCCAGGGGGCGAACATGTAGACGGAGCGCAGGGCGTACTTCAGTTCGTTGATCTGCCGGTAGCGGGCTTCATGGTCGTCGCCTTCGCCGACTACTGCGTCCTGCATGAGTGCTGCGCGGCGGGCCCGGTATTCCGGGGAGCTGCCGTCCACCCAGGAGAACACCAGATCGACGTCGAACCGGATGTCCGTGGCGTGGTCGGCGAACATGTTCTCGATGGTGGGCCAGATCAGGCCATGCTTGTCTACGCTTCCACGGACCACCTCGGAGGCGGGCAGAGTGCGGCGGGTCAGCGAGTTTTCCACCGGCAGGGTGATCTGTGTTTCCCCGAGTTCCCAGAGTTCCACCTGGACACCTGCTGAGGGCCCGAAGACGAGGTTGGTTCCGCTGGTTCCGCGCGGGCGGAAGAGGCGGATGATGCGGGTTTTCTGGTGCGGGGAGAGATCGCCGTCGGCTACCAGTACTGTGCGGGACTTTTCAGTGTCCACGCTGCGTGAGTAGAAGGGCTCGTCCCGGCAGGCTTCGACCAGGGCCCGGCGGAGGTCTTCGCGCAGCTGCAGGTCTATTGCGATCACGGGGCGCTGGTCATTGCCGCGGACCAGCAGGTAGTCGATTCCGGCGTCGTCCAGTACCCGGCGCACGAACAGCAGGTCTTCCACCATGGCCTGGTGCGGGGTCAGGCCGGTGTCCATAAGGGTCAGCCGCCCTTTGATCTTGCTGACGTTCGGGCGGTGTTCTACCCGTTCGATGACTGCCAGTGATGCTGTTTGGAGGTCTTCTGCTTCTGCGGCCTCTTCGGGCGTGCCGAAGTAAACGTCATGCTCAGCTGTGATGTCGGTAATTGGAGCCTCCGAGGGGTCGGGCCATTTAGGCGCTGAAAAAGGGAAGCGTGCGACGCTGCACAGGTAGCTGGACCCTCGGTGGCTCTGGCCGGTTTGGTGCCGTGCCGGTGCCGGGAAACCGCGGGATGCTATGGGCGGCGCTGGCGGGGCTGCGTAGCATTGAATGCTTACACGCGGAAACCTCCGGGAGCCGATGTGAGATACCGTAACACCCTGTTGGCGGCCGTAATAACGGCCGGTCTTGCCGCGGCCTCCTGTGCTGCCCCGGAGCCGTCTGAAACTGCTTCTCCTGACTGGGCTGTGTACGAGGTTCAGGCTGCGTCGCTGGAGTTCGAATACCGCTCTGACTGGCAGGTTGAGCAGGTGGAAGCCTTGGCGAATGACCCTGCCGGCGGTGTGTCCCTGCGGGTTCACGACGCCGATGGTGACGTGATTGCCTGGCTGGACACCGGAATCATTACCGATCAGGTGTGTATGGGCATGCAGGAGCCGGTTTCGTATACGGAGTATGACTCCCAGGACATGCCTGACCTGAAATCCGCTCAGGATGATTCCCAGCGTTTTGTGTACCACTCTGTTGCTCCTGCTTCCGGGGAAGCTCTGGTTACCTATGCAGTGGTCAGCGCTCCTCCTCCGTCAGCCGAGGAGGCTGCCTGTGGTCTGTTCGATTTCTTTACTCTGACTGAGTCCAGCGGCGGCCGGTTTTCCGGTGTGGTTCTTGCTGATGAAGGTTCTGATGTTTCGGCCCATTTGGAGAAGGCTGCGGCCTATGCCGGCTCGGATGAGTTCCGTGATGTGAAGCGAATGCTTGTGTCATTGCGCAGTTCGGATTGATCTTTTTGGGCTTGTTGCCCTTCTGCTGTGGTGTCCTGTGGATAAGTAAGTATGCTTTGCGGCAGTTTGACTAGGATCTACCGCACGCTGCCTTGCCTACCACGGGGGTTCAGATGTCCAGTCTTGGTGTTCGACGCCGTTTCGCTGCGGTTTCTCTGGCTGTGGCTGGTTCGTTGGTTCTTCTATCCGGGTGTTCCGGATCTGACGATGCTGGTGCTGATGCTGCGCAGTCTCCGAGTCCGTCTGTCTCGCCCAGCACTTCTCCCAGCCCGACTCCTATGCCTTCTGCGACGTACAAGCCTGCTTCTGCCGAGGGTCCTGCGGAGAATGTTCCGTTGCCCGTGATGCCTGAGGAAGCGAAGGTCGAGTCCAAGGAGGGGCTTATTGCTTTCGCGCGGTATTGGTATGAGCTGGTGAACTACGGGTATGAGACCGGCGATGTGGAGCCGGTGAAGGCGGTGAGCGGGCCGGACTGCGTTGACTGCAATCGATACTTCGGGGTCGTCGACCGCGGTTATCGTGACGACGATTGGATGGCCGGTTCCCTGATCGATTTTAGAAGTGTCCACAGTGATTACGTGCTCACCCCGGAGGGTCTTTACCAGGTGCTGATCCAGTTCACACAGGAGCCGGTTGAGTACTATGGCCCGGACGGAGCGGAGTATGGAGTAGACCCCGGAAGTGATGCCCCGGTTGTCCAGATTCTGGAAGCGCGTTACGAGGATGATCGCTGGATCGTCGCAAAACTGTCGAGTATGTAATGCGTAAGACTATGACGCTGCAATGGGTCGTCGTCTTAATTTGGTTTTCGATAGCTGCATTCGCGACACCTGCTGTTGCTGCTCCTGCCTCCGAAGATAAATCGGGAGGAAACTCGTCGTTCCATGATGGAAATGTTGTGAGCGAGTGGTTCCAGCACGACTCGGGGGTGTGGACAAGTGTGCAGGTCGGAATACCTGACGATCCGAATGGTTATCGGTTCGAACCTGCGTGTTTCGATGACCAAAACTTCGGGGACTTGACATGCCTGAACCAGGCGACAGCATGCACGGCATCGGAAGACGGTCGTCTGGTGTGGTGGTTCTCCGGACTACGGGCTACCGATCCAGCCACCTGGCCTCCTTTGGGTGACAACCCCAGTTGCATCTACTCAGAAGATCCTGCCGCGTTCGAAGAACGCCTTCGCGAGGCAGTGCTAACGGCTTTCCAAGAAGCCCCAATCGCACCCGGAACCATGACCCTGCAGCCGAGTCCGCACACGCTTGTCGGCGCACACACGAACGTCTACGTGGAAGCACAACCCCAGGTTTTCGAGATGGAGCTCTTGGGCCAATCCATCCGGATCGAAGTTGAGCCGACTGAATACACGTTCAACTACGGTGACGGGACCAGTTACGGCCCGGTCTCGACCCCAGGAGGACCGTTGCCGGAAACACGCTGGGGCGAACAAACATCCACAAGTCACATGTATTCGCAGACTGGTGATTTTTCGGTAATGGTCACGACGTTCTTCTCGGGGGAGTATTCCGTCAACGGAGGTCCACTGATCCCCATGGACGGACGGGCCGAAGTTGCCTCTCCATCACAGGTCCTAAGCGTCTGGCGCTCTGAATCACGAAACGTCGCCGATAACTGCCTCGTGAATCCGGCAGGAGTTGGCTGCTAGTTCCGCTCGATTTCCCCTGTGGATAACGGCAATTACCCGAAGAATTGACCGTAGCCTCGGGCCACAACATCGAGTGGACAGTGGAGGCCGACGTGGAGGACAAGCAGTCTCGAGAGACCAACAGAGGATCGAATATAACCAGACCAAGGGTCGCCCTCGGCTCAGTATTCGTAATGGCAGCCCTGCTAAGCGGATGTTCACAGATCAGCTTCGAGCCGGCTACCCAGACTGCGGATGCGCAGTCTTCGAGCTCCTCCGCCACTGAACCGGCCGAACAAAGCCCCACGCCGACACCCGCTCCGTCCTACAGCCAGGCCTCCGGCGCGGGGCCGGCTGCCAACGTGGAGCTTCCGGTGCTTCCGGCAGTGGCCCGCCAGGACACCAAGGAGGGGCTGCTGGCATTCGCCGAGTATTGGTTCGAGCTTGTGGACTACACATACCAAACCGGAGACGCCGAACCGCTCAAAGCCGTGACGACGCCGGAGTGCGAGGTCTGCGGAGGCATGTACGGAAGGATCCCGGAGACGTACGCCAATGGGGGATGGGTGGAAGGCGGACTTGTTGAAATGGAGAAGCTCGAATCAGCATTCGTCCTTACCCCGGAAAACAGGCGCCAGGTGACAATGTCGGTTAGGCAGAAAGTAATGGTCTTCCGTGACAGCTCAGGCAAATCAGTGGACGTGGTTGCCGGGAACCTTCGCTCCAGTCACATGCTCCTGGAGGCAACCTTCACTGGAGACGGCTGGTACGTGGACACCGCCGTACTGACCGGATGGCCGGGCTAGAGATGGCGCGGGCGAGGCACCACAAAGAGTCTCCTGGGATCCTGCAACAAGGCCGGATACCCGAAATCCGAACGCTCCACCCTCCCGGAAACGTTAACCGTCCGCCGGGCAGTGTCGTTGGTGAGGGCCACACTTCCGACCGTTCCCAGAGACAGAACCGACCGGTCCGGACCGAGCAACGCCACCGTATCGCCGTCGTCCATCTCATCCAGGAAGCGCTCGAGTTCCCGGGCCCTCTTGCCCGTCACCGGCTTACCCCGGGCGGTCAGCATCGGCAGCTCGATCACGGGCACAGCACCACCCATAACCGGCCGGGCGACCCACAGCGAATCCGCCCCAGGCTCCGCGGGCAGCAGTGGAGTCTCCGGCTCCGGCCAGACATAGGGCAGGTCCGTGGGAGTTCCGGGAAACAGCTCGCGGTAAAAACCGGGATTCTTGGCCAGCAGGTTCGACCGGTGGCTCCTATGCAGCTCAGGGTTCCCCAGCCAAGGCGGCATAGCGGTCCCGCCGAGCTCGGCCCCGGGAGCGAACTCGACCAGCTGATCCCGAACCGTATCCACATAGCCGCGCTGCACCCACGTATCGGTCATCGCCAGCCCATACAGTGTCAGGGCCGGAACATATCCCATCCACATTCGGGTAACCGGGTGGCTCTGCCAGCCATAGTCCGGCACCACCAGCGCACGCAGAATCTGCAGAGTTTCTACCCGCTGCTTGCCCAGCCGAGGGGAATCAAGCACCTCGGCGCTGCGCCGGAAATCCTCGTAGGGAAGAAACGTCTGCACCGTCAACCTCCGCTGCTGGTCCTAGTACTCGGCATACAGTTCCCCCGCGTACACGGGCTCTGCGACCCGGTTATCGGGCCCGGGCAGAGGGCATGCCCAGTGTTCGTCGTAGGCACACGAAGGGTTGTACAGAAAATTGAAGTCCAGCAGCAGAGAATCCCCGGACCCTTCGCCGAGATGCGCACCCTTGATAGTGTCCAAAAGGTAGCGGCCGCCACCGTAGGTTCCGTCGGGCTTGCCGGCCAGACCGTCCCGCAGCGGCAGAAACAGCCCGCCTCCATACGTGGCCAGACGCCACAGTGCGAGCCTGCCTACCGGCGTCGAAACGGTCCCAAGGCGTTCGAAGTAAACCGTTCCGTCCGTGCCGGTGGGGACTTCGAGTTGCTGCCCCGCGCCGTCGTCGTCAATTGCTGCCTCGCAGCGCAACTCGGGATCGTAGGGCGCGACGGCGAGCCCGCGGAAACGCTGTTTTGCGTCCTCACTCAGCGGTGACGCGGCGTGGGTGGCGAACATTTCATTGCGTTGGCGGCACCAGAGGTCATGGGCCGACGACGGCGAGCCTGTCTCCGCCTCCCGGCGCACCTGTGCGTATATGTCGAACATGCGACGGCGCCAGTCAGCCGTCCGGAGTGCCGAATCGGGGGAAACCATGACCCCAGCGTAGTGTGTTCGGGTGACTACGGGACTGCTGATTGTTGTGCTGGCTTCGATCTTTGTGGGGGCGCTGGCCCAGCGGATCGCCGGACTTGGGTTCGCACTTCTTATTTCACCGTTCCTGGTGATCATTCTCGGTGCCCATGCCGGCGTGCTGATGGTGAATGTGTGCGGATTGGTTTCGTCGCTGCTGATCATGTTCCGGGTTTGGAAAGACGTGGACTGGAGCATGTACCGGTGGCTGGTGATTCCTGCCGCAGTCGGAAGCGTTCCGGCGTCGATCGCTGCGGTGTATTTGCCGGCCGCTCCGATGGCTGTGATCGTCGGGGCAATCGTTCTGGTGGCTCTGGGCGCATCGCTGGTTCTGGCGCGCAATTCGGTGGTGGTCACCGGTAACCCTGCCAAGGCGATTGCAGGTTTTGCCTCGGGCGTGACCAACGCAATTGCTGGTGTTGGCGGGCCTGCCGTTAGTGCCTACGCCGTGATGGCGCGGTGGCCGCAGCGGCCGTTCGCTGCCACGTTGCAGCCCTTTTTCGTCACCATTGCCACGGTGACCCTGGCGGTGAAACTCGCTGTTGACCCGGGCCAGATGCCGCCGTTCAGCGTTGTTGCCTGGGTGCTGATCGGTTTGATGATCGTCGGCGGAATCTATGCGGGGGAGCGGCTGCAGAAGCACATCCGCGACGACCACGTCCGCTTCGCAGTCATCGTGATTGCGTTCCTCGGTGCCGGTGCAGCGATGGTCAAGGGCATTATCGACCTGATGGCGTAACCGGCGGCGGTCTCGGTGGGGCCGTAGGCTGGACCCGGCGGTGCTTGCCGGCGGTGTTTGCCGGCGGTGTTGATGTTCGACGGCGGTGCGGAGCCGATTAGTTCGCATTTTTCAGGCCCCGTAGCTGGAGCCCCATCCTGTCGGAAAAGCGGGTAAATCACCGGTAATTAGCGGTCCTGAAAAGAGCCGATTTTGGCCCCTAAATGTCAGTGGCAGCTGAAAGAGTTGGGGTATGAACCGCTCCTCGGACACCGCGTTCTCCCGGTCAACTGACCGGGAACGGAGCGGTGCGCCGGGTGTCGAGCCGGATGCAAGATCAGCGTCCTCATCCTCCCCGTCGTCGGGTTCCGGTCCCACGGCCCGCCCGGCTCCAGGGACTTCCTCGGGCGCACGTACCGGGCCCCGTCCGGGCTCCGGACCCTCGGCCAGCCCTGGGCCGGAGACTTCGTCTGGCTCGCATTCCAGGTTTGTTGTTCCTTCCGGTGCAGTGTTCTGTGCCGATCCTGCCTTGGCTGCTGACACCCCGGTGGAAGCGCTTCCCGAGGGATTTGCTGGCAGTTTGTCGTTCCGTGGCGCCGAGTCCTTGGGCTATGACGAAACCGTGTCTGCTCTGCAGCGTCTGGGGATGCTGGTCTCCTGGGCCCAGGCTCAGCAGGCACGTGTTGCCGCCCGTTTGGAGGTGCTCTTCGCCCGCGACATCGCCGATGCCTCAGGAAGGGAAGAACCAGCACTGGCCATGAGCCTTGCGGCAGCGGAAGCATCCGCTGTCTTGAACATCCCGCACATGACCGCGATGCAGCTCATCAGTGAATCCTCCCGCCTCTGCGCCGACGCCCCGGAGACTCTTACCCGTCTGGCAGAGGGGAAGATCGCTATCCAGCACGCGCGGATCATCCTCGAGGAAACCCATAACCTCCCTACAGACGTCTTGGAGGTCCCGGAAGGTGATTCCGGGACAGGTGCCGCCGACGACCGGGCGGGGGCAGATGCCGGTGACAACCAGTCAGATTCGGGCCAGCTGGACCTCGGACTCAATATGGGACCCACAGGCAGTGAGCCCGGCGGTGAAGTTGGCGAAGGAAATGGGGACGGGTCTGACGAGGAAAGTGGGGACGATGCTCCGGGATCAGCCTGCACGGGAGCGGCGTCGGGAGACGGGGCCGAAACCGAAGGTGCCCCGGCAAGTGCCGACGCACTGACTGTGCGTGGTGCGTTCGAACGCGACCTGCTCACCGAGGCTGAGGGCAGGACTGCTGCCGGGTTCGGCCGGCGGGCCCGCAGGCTCCGGGAGTCACGTTTCCCGGATCTGATTCCGGTCCGTCACCGGGAGGCGAAGGACAAACGCCGGGTGATGTTCCAGCCCCTGCCCGACGGGATGTCCTGCCTGAGCGCGATCATCGCCGCGGAGAAGGGCCAGGCCATGTTCGCCGCCCTCACCAGTGCCGCCAAAGCCGGCAAACGAGCCGGCGACCCGAGAACCATGGACCAGCTCCGCGCCGACACCCTCACCGAACTGCTCCTCGAAGGCGAAGCAACACCCACAACGACCGGCCCTGATTCTGCTCCCGGTACTGCAACGGGCAGCGAGGACGCGCCTGGTGCTGGCACTCCCGCCAGCGAGGGCTGCGGCTGCCGCGGAGCCACTTCCACCGGCACTGCCACTTTCCCCGGCTCAAGCACCGGCGGTCACACTGGCACTGGCACTGGCACTGCCGCTTTCCCTGGCTCCGGCCCCGGCACTGCCGCTTTCCCTGACACAGGCCCCGGCACTGGTGCTGGTATTGGTACCGCTGGCGGCACTGCACAGGTGAAGCCCCTAGACACTCCTACCGAGACCGGAAGCGAGACTGCGACCGGGACCGGAACTGAGACTGAGACCGGTCCCCTCCCCGATTCCAGTAGACCGCCGGCCTCCACCCCTCGTACGAACCCGGAACCGAAACAGCCACGCCGGGCCGAACGGCACCGGAACCGGAACCGGACCAAAGTCCGCACCGACGTCATGGTCCTGATCAACGCTGACACCCTGGCCGGACTCAACGAGAACCCCGCTGAACTCAACGGTTACGGACCAATCAGCGCAGACACCGCACGGACCATGATCCTCGAGGCACTGCACTGGACACCCCTGCTCCAAGACCCCGCCACCGGTGAAATCCTCAGCGTCGGACGAACACGCCGCATCCCCGCAGGACTCAAACGCTGGCTCCAAGCCCGGGACGGAACCTGCCGATTCCCCGGCTGCTCAGTCAGCGTCACCCATGCCGAGATCGACCACACCACACCCTTCTCACACGGCGGACCCACAGACCATACAAATTTGGAACACCTCTGCCCCAAACACCACCGGTTCAAAACCCTCGGCCACTGGAAAGCACGCCAACCCGAACCCGGAACCATCGAATGGGAGTCACCGACGGGACGTACCTACGCCACCGGCCCGGCACTGGCGTTCATGCCCAGCCCTCACAAAACGAGACCCGAGCACTCCGGCCGGAACGCCACACAACCGGACGAGGATCCACCCCCTTTTTAGGCCACGCCGCCTGAACCACGCCGCCTGAACCACGCCGCCTGAGTCGCGCCATCCAGGCCACACCGATTCGAACTGCTTGTGGGTGGGGCCTGATCTGGTCTTTTAGACGTGGCCTCTCGTGGTCCGGAGCGTCACCACTCTTGATCGTCGGAGCAGTCTTGTCCGCACTCGTTTACCGACACCGGGGCCAGGGGAGAGTTGAAGGAGATAACCCTCTGAAGTGACTCTCCCAGGTGCCGAGACGAGTCAACCACAGGTGCGCCGGGACGGGGCCAGAATCACAAACCCAAACCTCGACTCACACCCACACCCTCAGCTGCTGTGACCATCCACAATGGCACGATAGAGAGCGATGAAACTCTTTAAGCGCCCGAAGAAACCGGGTGTGCTGCCCATGCCTCTCTGGCTGCAGGGAATGTTCGAACTCGGTCAGGCAGCAGTGCTGTCAGCCCTGGTCGTAATCCTGCCGCTAACAGGAGTGTGGGCAGCAGACGGGTTCTCAGACCGGGACTACGCGTCCCTGGCGCGGCTCAGCGGACAGGCCTGGCTGCTGCTGCACGGAGTTCCGCTGTCACTTACATATCCGGCAGGAACGGTAGGAACCGAAGCCTCCGGCGGACTGCTCTCGCTCATTCCGCTGGGCCTGACAATGATCCCGTTCTTCCTCTGCTGGCGAGCCGGACGCCGGCTGGCCAGAGCCTCCTACACGGACCAGCTCTGGCAGGCACTGCTCGGAGCCCTTGGAACCTACGCCCTGCTCGGAACAGCAGCGGCATACTTCTCCGCAAATGAAGATGTCCACATCTCACTCGTCGCCGGAGGGCTCATACCTCTTATAGCTGCAGGCCTCGGAGTGATCATCGGAGCCAGAGTTGAGGCAGGATCCTGGGTCCGGCTGATCGGCGTTGACCTCACAGACTGGATCGCCCGGACCAGCCAGCACTCGCGCTGGGCAGGATCGTACCTATGGGCAGCCATCCGCGCCGGAGTCGTAGGAATTACAGCAGCAATCGGACTCTCAGCAGTCCTGTTGGTGGTTGCGCTGGCTATGGCCTGGGCAGAAATCGCAACGGTGTATCAAAAGCTCGACGCCGGAATCATCGGAGGAGCCGTCCTCACCGTCGCTCAACTCGGACTGCTGCCAAACCTCGTGGTCTGGACCCTGGCCTGGGCATCCGGAGCAGGCTTCAGCATCGGAACCGGAAGCATGATCAGCCCTCTGGAGACAACCGTCGGCCCGCTGCCGGCAGTTCCGCTGCTGGCAGCACTGCCAGGCGGACAAGCAGAATACGCCTACGTGGCACTGCTGATCCCGGTGGCAGCAGGAGTGCTGGCAGGCTGGTGGTTCCTGCGCGAGGGTGAGAACCACTTCGACGAATGGCTGTCCATCAAGATCCGCGCACGGTGGTTCACGGCAACCGTTTCGACCATCTGCCTCGGAGCAGTGATCGGAATCGTATCGGGCCTGCTGGCAGCTGCAGCGGCACTCATTGCAAGAGGCTCACTGGGTATTGGACGGTTCGTGGACATCGGTCCGGATCCGCTCTGGACTGGAATCTGGATCGCAGCTGAAGTCGCAGTTGGAGTTGTGATCGGCTATGCCGTCGGACCCTGGCTGGAGCGCGAACGGACACGTCGTCCGTCAGATGCGACAAGTACGCTGGGGCGCTAGCGACCGGCTGACGGAAGATGTCTGCTCCAAATGCCGGGTGGGGACTGCAAGCTAGCTGCTGTCGAAAATGTACCCGAGGGCACCGCTCGTCAGGATCAGTAAACCCAACAGGCAGAGTGTCGCAACGCCGCCACAAAACAGCCACATAAACCGTCGTTCATCGGGTCCCATCTGGAGATGGTACAGCGGCGGTGAACACGGGACAGGAGTGCCGCTGGCCCGGGTGGGCGAGCGCGCCCAGAGGGGGGTGGGCAAGGAG
>NZ_JAXIOM010000019.1:0-54044 GCF_049311025.1 Arthrobacter sp. 3Tela_A | reverse complement strand
GGGCAAACCCCCCCCCTAACCCCCCCCGGGGGGCCCGCCGGACCCGCAGCCGGGCGGCCGCCGCTGTATGGCAGTCTCGCTGGTGTTACTTTGCAGCAGGCTTCTTGGCCGGCGTTGCGGCCTCCACGAAGGCCTTGCGCGGGTTCTTCAGGTGCATCAGCTGCGTGAAGTCGCGGCCGAACCAGAAGTTCGATGCCCAGCCGGAGATCACGCGGAACTTGCGCTCGAACATCGGCATGGCCATGCCGTGGTAGCCGCGGTGGGCCAGCCAGGCCGGGAGGCCCTTCATGCCGAAGCCCATGATGTTGGCAACGCCCTTGTACTGGCCCATGCCGGCAACTGCGCCGAGGTTCTTGTGGCGGTACTCAACAACCTGGCCCTCGCCGTAGCGGTCGGCCAGCAGGTTCTTGGCCAGGCGCTTGGCCTGGCGGACAGCGTGCTGTGCGTTGGGAACGCAGAAACCGCCGACGCCGCCGCCGGTGAGGTCGGGAACAGCCGATACGTCGCCTGCTGCCCAGGCACCTTCCAGGGGACCGTCATCGCCGGTGATCCGCAGTTCGGCGTTCGCACGCACGCGGCCGCGGTCATCAATCGGGAAATCGGTGGCGCGGACCATCGGGTTGGCCTGCACACCGGCGGTCCAGATGAGCGTGTCAGCTTCGAACTCGCCGGCCGGGGACTTGTCCGCCATGTTGATGAGCTTCAGCAGGCCGCCTTCGGCGCTGGCCAGGGAGGTGTTCAGCAGGACTTCAATGCCGCGCTCACGCATGGAGGAGACAACCCACTCAGCCTGGTCCGGCTTGACCTCGGGCATAACGCGTCCCATGGCTTCGATCATGACGAAGCGCAGGTCTTCCCGCTTCAGGCGGTTGTTCTCGCGCACGGCGCCACGGGCCATGTCTTCGATTTCGGTGATGGTCTCAATACCGGCGAAGCCGCCGCCGACGACGACGAAGGTCAGGGCGCGGGCGCGCTCAGCCTGGTCGGTCATCAGGGAAGCGGTTTCGATGCGCTCGAGCACCTTGTTCCGCATTTCCACGGCTTCTTCGATGGTCTTCATGCCAATGCCGACCTCGGCGAGGCCCGGAATCGGGAAGGTTCGCGTGACGGAACCGGCGGCCATAACGACGTCGCGGTAGCTCAGTTCGAACGGTGCGCCGCCGTCAGCCGGCTCAACCGTTGCGGTGTGCGTCGCGTGGTTGATGGCCACGACCTTGCCGGAGATCAGCTCGGTGTCCTTCAGGTGCATGCGGTGGGAAACAACGGCGTTGCGCGCGTTGATGGTTCCGGCTGCGACCTCGGGAAGGAAGGGCTGGTAGGTCATGTACGGCAGCGGATCCACCACCGTAACGATCCCGCCGTTGGCCTTAACCTTCTTTTGGAGGTTCTTGGCTACGTACAGACCGACGTAACCACCGCCAACCACCAGAACGCGGGGACGATCAGAGAATTGTGTTTGCGATGCCATGGGCAACATCCTACCCGACTTGTGAAAGTCTTCACTAAGTCTCACGACTTCATTTCTTCACCTTGCGGAACAGCCGTTATCGGGCTTCACTGCGGGGGTTTTCGGCTGGCCCGGAAGCACCTGTTCAGGCGTGTGGAGCAGGCTCAGACGGGTGTTTAATCTCATCCCCGGCAGTGTCGGTTTCGTCTGCCGGTTCCGGGTCCGGCGAACCGTTCCCGGCTGCCTGCGCCGAGCGCCTTACGCGTAGCACGGCAATGGCGCCGCCGGCACCAACGAGCAGGATCAACCCACCGAATCCCAGCACCAGACCGGCCGGCAGCGGGTCGTTCCCGGCGCGGGGATCAGCTGCCACCGGCACCTGGGGCTCGGGGATGTCCGGGAGGCTCTGGCCGGGCGGAGGCGCAGTGTCTTCTGCTGCGGGGGCTTCACCGCGGCGGTGGATCCGAATCCATTCCTCGATCGTTCCCAGCGGGTTCCCGGCGACGGCCGGAACATCGGCGTTCAGGGCAGCTGCTGCGTCCACGATGCCGTACCCGTAGAGCGTGTCCCGGCCGGGAGCTCCGCTGTCCTTTGCCGTGGTGATGATCCGGTTGATCACCTGAGGGGCGGTCAGCTCCGGATAGGCAGAACGGATCAGGGCCGCGACGCCGGAAACCAGCGGCGCGGCTGCAGAAGTTCCGGACCACTCGGCGTAGCGCGAGGGTCCCTCAGGCAGACCGCCCACGAGGTTCTCAGCCGGCGCCGCAACACCGATGCTGATGCCCTCGGATGAGGAATCCCAGCTCGCACGTCCCTCACGGTCAAGTCCCGCGACGGTCAGGACACCCGGGATCGTTGCAGGTGCCCCCACCTGGGTCATCCCCACACCGCGGTTGCCGGCTGCCGCCACAATAACGACGTCGTTCTGTTCGGCATAGAGGAAGGCCTCGTCCCAGCTTTCGGGCCAGGCCGTGGAGGTGGACCCGAGAGACATGTTGATGACCTTGGCACCGTTGTCCACGGCCCAGCGCACCGCGTTGGGCAGCTGCTCGTCGATCGGAATGCCGCCGGGATTCGCGCCGCCGATCCACGCTGAGACAGCGAGGATCTCAGCTTTTGGCGCTACGCCGATGATGCCGTCGGGTCCGGCGCCCGGACCGTTGTAGGCGTCTTTGTCCTTGTCTTTATCGTCTTTATCGGCTTTGCCGTCTGTGTCTTCTTTGCTTACTTCAGCGGCATGCCCGCGTCCGCCCAGCAGTGTGGCAACCAGGGTTCCGTGCTCCGGGTTCACTCCCAGGCCGCGCGTACCGGCGGGATCACCGGCGCCGGACACGTCCGTTCCGCCGGTGACGGCCCCGGCAAGGTCCGGGTGGCCGGCGTCGATGCCGGTGTCGATGACCGCCACCTTGACGCCTTCACCCTGGCTCTTCTTCCAGGCCTCGGTGATGCCGTAGTCGGAAAGCCAGTACTGCTTGTCGCGCCATTCGTCCGCGTGGGCTGCCTCCGGGGCTGCCAGCTGGAAAAGGACTACGGCCGCAAGCGAGAACGCCCCGGCACCGGCAGCACGCCTAACCGCGGCGCCGGCCTTCCGGCGCCGCCCTGCTTCCCCGTTCACCGCAGCGTGCTCAGGGCTATGCCGTCAAGGATGTCGTGCTCCGAGGTGATCGCGGATTCCACGCGGCCGTCGGTAAGTTCCGACATACGGTCAACGATTGTCTGCCAGATCAGTGCGCCGGCCCCGATCACGTCGACGCGTCCGGGGTGCATGTACGGCAGGGCTGCGCGCTCGGCACGGCTCATATGGAGCAGTGAGGACGCCGCGTGGTCCACCTGACCGCTGCTCAGCTCGGTGCCGTGGATCGCTTCGGAGGAGTGTTCCGGCAGTTTCAGGGCATGCGCCGTCACGGTGGTGATGGTTCCGGCAACACCAATGAGCCGGTCGGCGGTGGCCAGCGGAACGGTCTGGAGGACCTGGGCGATCATGTCCAGGATGTCGCCGCGGGCCATGGCGATTTCAGCCTCGGTGGGCGGGTCGGAGACCAGATGGCGTTCGGTGAACCGCACGCAGCCCATGTCCGTGCTCTTGGCTGCCAGGACGTGGCCGTCGATTCCCAGGACAAACTCTGTGGAGCCGCCGCCAAGGTCGACGACGAGGGTCCGGGCGCCCTTGTCCCCGGCGAGGACGCTGGATGCCCCGGCAAAGGACAGCCCGGCTTCCTCATCACCTGAAATGACCTCGGGTTCAACGCCCAGCCGGGCGCGGATACCTTCGGTGAATTCTTTCCGGTTCTCGGCGTCGCGGGTGGCTGACGTGGCGACGAATCGGACCTTCTGCGCTCCGTGTTCGCGGATCAGGGCAGCGTATTCGTCCGTGGCTTCAAAGGTGCGCTCCAGTGCGGCGTCGGAGAGCCGTCCGGTCGCGTCCACGCCTTCGCCCAGGCGGACAATGCGCATTAGGCGAACGACGTCGGTCAGCCGGGTAACGCCGTTTTCAGTGTGGGCGTCGGCGATCAGGAGACGGATTGAATTGGTGCCGCAGTCCACGGCAGCCACCCGGACAACTCCGGGCGTTCCTGCGTTCTGTTCCATTGTGTCCTCCTGCTCCCCCGCTGCTGCCTGCTGTTCAGCCTGCAGCGCCGCACGCCTGGCAGCCCGCTTTTGGTCCAGTTCCTGTGCAGAGAGGCCCTGGGTCTTGGTGTGTCGGCTCAGGTCACGTGATGGTGCAGGACTGTTCGTGTCCCATGCGCCAACACAATAGCAGCGCTCACGGGTCCACCACTCGGCGATGGCGTCCAGGGCTTCGTCGCCCAGCGGGTTCACGCCCGGTCCGGCGGCCAGCGAATGGCCAACCAGGACGTGCAGGCACTTCACACGGGTAGGCATGCCACCCGCGGAAACACCGTCAATCTCCGGCACGGGTCCGGTACCCGTGCGTTCGCCGATCTCATTGCGGACCTGGAGGTAAGCCTCGTGGGCGTGGCGGTACCGTTCGGCCAGCTCCGGGTCCTGTTCCAGCCGTGCCGTCATTTCCGTCATCAGTCCGGAGGCCTCAAGCCGGGAAACGGCGGCGGTGATCACGGGGTGGGTCAGGTAATAGGTGGTGGGGAAGGGAATCCCGTTGCTGAGCCGCGGCGCGGTGGTGGCGACCAGCGGGTTGCCGCAGACGCAGCGGGCCCCGATTTCGACGACGTCGCGGACCGGACGTCCGAGCTGGCGGCTCAGGGTCTCCAGGTCTTCCTGGGTCGGGGTGAGCTGCTCTGGGGTCATGCCGGAAGGTCCTTCCTGGGGGTCCGCAGGGGACCCGAACTGGTGATGTCTCTCTGCACCAGCCTACTGTGCCCGGCGCAAAGTTTAGGGTGCGGTGGCTGAGCGGAGAACCGAATCCCAGAGCGCGTCGACCCATTCAAGGTCCTGCGGCGCCTGTGCAGCGGCTTGCTCCTCGACGTCCTCCACGCCGTGTTCACCCTTGACCAGGTAGCGGGTCTCCCCCGGCATCACCAGGAAGATCCTCTCCCTGGCCTGCGCCTTGATGTATGCGGGGTCCTCCCAGCGGTCCAGCGTCTCTTCGAGTTCACGCCCAACTTCCTGCTCGCGGGCGATTTCAGCCTCCAAGGCGGCGATTTCCGAGCGCTGCTGCAGGAAAGTGCGGACGGACGGTGCCAGCAGCACGGTGATGACAACCATCACGATGCCCAGGGCAAGCAGCCGTCCGGAGAAGGATTTGGCCGGCACCGGCTTCAGCGAGGGTTCGGTGCGGGTGGGTGCGGCCGTGGTGTCCGCTGCGGGAACGTCGCGGCGGATTTCGGCGGCCAGCTCCTGGCGTGCGGCAGCGCGGGCTTCGGAGGGATCAGCGGGCTTGGCCGGCTTTGCTCTGGCTGCCTTGGCCGGCTTGGCGCCCCTGGACGGGGTCTTGGTCGAATCCGCCGGGTTCCGGCGTCCCGTCATCTTCGCAGGCCCGGTGCTTTTCGGGGATTCCGTGCTGCTTGAGTGCCCTGTGCTCTCTGATGCCCGTGTGCTGCTTGAGGACTGCGGGGCAGAGCCGGGACGCCGCTGGGTTCCACCGGACTGGGTTCCACCGGGCTGGCCGGCAGGCCGGGGTACCTTCGGGCGTCGGGTGGACATGCTGCTCCTGTCTCTGGCGGGCTTTTCCGGGCCGGTCGTTTCTCGCGGCGGTGCCCGCAGCGCAGGGAAGGACCTGGCAGGACCGAAAACAGCGCCGGTGGGCACCCCCATATTCGAGGGTACCCACCGGCAGCGGAGTTATTAGGCCGTGAAACGCGGGAAAGCGCTGCGTCCTGCGTAGCGTGCGGCGTCGTCGAGCTCTTCTTCGATGCGCAGCAGCTGGTTGTACTTCGCGACTCGCTCGGAGCGTGCCGGAGCACCGGTCTTGATCTGGCCGGCGTTGGTGGCAACGCAGATGTCCGCGATCGTGGTGTCTTCGGTTTCACCGGAGCGGTGCGAGGTGATGGTGGTGTAGCCGGCGCGCTGGGCCATGGTGATGGCGTCCAGGGTCTCGGACAGGGTGCCGATCTGGTTGACCTTTACCAGCAGGGAGTTGGCGGCGTTCTGCTTGATGCCGGTCTCCAGGCGTGCCGGGTTGGTGACGAACAGGTCGTCGCCAACCAGCTGGACCTTGTCGCCGAGGCGGGCGGTCAGTGCGCTCCAGCCTTCCCAGTCGTTCTCATCCAGCGGATCCTCGATGGAGACCAGCGGGTAGTCGCGCACCAGTTCCTCGTAGTACGCGGACATTTCCTCGGCGCTGCGGTTCTGGCCTTCGAAGACGTACGCGCCGTCCTTGAAGAACTCGGAGGAGGCGACGTCCAGGGCCAGCGCGATGTCGCGGCCGGGCTCGTAGCCGGCGCGCTTGATGGCTTCCAGGATCAGGTCAAGGGCTGCGCGGTTGGAGGGCAGGTTCGGAGCAAAGCCGCCTTCGTCGCCCAGGCCGGTGGACAGGCCCTGTTCCTTCAGCACGGACTTGAGGTTGTGGTAGACCTCAACGCCCCAGCGCAGGCCCTCGGAGTAGGTATCGGCGCCGAGGGGAACGATCATGAATTCCTGGATGTCGACGTCGGAGTCCGCGTGCGAGCCGCCGTTGAGGATGTTCATCAGCGGAACGGGCAGGATGTGCGCGTTCGGGCCGCCGAGGTAGCGGTAGAGCGGCAGTGCAGCGGATTCGGCGGCTGCGCGGGCGACGGCGAGGGAAACGCCGAGGATGGCGTTGGCGCCCAGGCCGGACTTGTTCTCGGTGCCGTCCAGATCCATCATGGCCTGGTCGATGGCGCGCTGGTCAGCGGCGTCGAAGCCCAGGAGCGCGGGCTGGATCTGGTCGATCACTGCCTCGACGGCCTGCAGCACGCCCTTGCCCTGGTAGCGGTCCTTCTCCCCGTCACGGCGTTCGTTGGCTTCAAAGGCGCCGGTGGAAGCGCCGGAGGGCACTGCGGCCCGGCCAAACGTGTCGTCGTCGAGCAGTACCTCGACCTCTACGGTCGGATTTCCGCGCGAATCGAGGATCTCGCGGGCGTGAATGGCATCAATGATGGCCATGGGAATGCTCCTGTTCATTGGAACTTGGGTTGGTAACTACAGCCAGGCCTATGACGGGGACCACGCTGTCTGCTCCAAGCCTAGTGGAATCCGGCTTCGGAGTAAGGACTCGGGGCGTCAATCGGCAGTACCGGGGCTTTGTGCCGTAAAACGGCGCACCGCTCCGCGGAGCGCTGCTTCGGGGTCGATGCCTTGTTCGGCTGCCTCTCGGACGGCTTCGAAGAGCAGGTCGCCAAGCTCCTGTTCGCCGTCAAAGCCCGGCAGCGCGGGGCCGGTCCGGGGCACCTGGAGCCCGGCCCTGCGTGCGCGTTCCTGCGCCTTGGCGGCGAGGGCCAGCGCGGGCAGGGCGGCGGGGATGCCTTCGAACGGGCTGGTGCGGTGGGGTTTTTCGGTCTTTTTCGCCGCGTCCCAGGCCCGCTCGATTTCCGCGGTGTCCCCGGTGGTGGCCTCCTGCAGGGAGCCGTCCGGGCGGAAGACGTGCGGATTGCGGCGGATCATTTTGTCTGTCAGGCCGGTGACGACGTCATATATGGCGAAGTTGCCGGCTTCCTCCTGGAGGCGGGCATGCAGCAGTACCTGGAAGAGCAGGTCCCCCAGTTCTCCGCTGAGCTCCCGGGCATCCTCTGCCCGGGTATGCCCGGTCTCGACAGCCTCGATGACCTCGTAACTCTCCTCGAGCAGGTACTCAAGCAGCGATTCGTGGGTCAGCGCACGGGTCCAGGGGCAGCGTTCGCGCAGCTGCGCAACGACCTGGGCCAGACGGATGAACTCCGGGCCCAGGCCCCTGCTGCCGTGCGGGGAATCAGTCACGGGCGTTGCTGAAGCCCTCGGTGATGTATTCGGCGAGGACAGCACGTTCTTCCAGGGGCAGGAAGGCAGCGTTGGCGGCGTTCAGGGTCAGCTCCAGGAGGTCATCCAGGTCGTACCCGAAGGTGGCTACGAGCAGTTCGAACTCGTCAGTCAGGCTCACGCCGCTCATCAGCCGGTTATCGGTGTTCACGGTGACCACGAAGCCGGTTTGGAACAGCAGGTCGATCGGGTGGGACTCGATGTCCCCGCCGAAGGACTCCACGGCACCGGTCTGCAGGTTGGAGGAGGGGCAGATTTCCAGGGCGATGCCGCGGTCGCGGACCCAGGCCGCCACCTCGCCTAGCGTGACCATGCCGACGGCGGCGTCCTCACCGGCGTCGGGCGCTTCCTCGTCTTCGAAGTCAACCTCGATGTCCTCGGCGATCCGCACGCCGTGGCCGAGGCGGAGGGCACGGCCGTGTACCAGCGCGTCGCTGATGCTCTCCACTCCGGCAGCTTCACCGGCGTGGACGGTTACCGGGAACATGTTCTCGGCGAGGTACGTGAAGGCGTCCTTGAACCGGGAGGGCGGGAAGCCGTCTTCGGCACCGGCGATGTCGAAGCCAACAACTCCGCGGTCGCGGTGGCGGACCGCCAGTTCGGCAATTTCCATGCCGCGGTCGCCGTGGCGCATGGCCGTGATCAGCTGGCCAACCTGGATCAGGCGGCCGCTGGCCTCAGCAGCCGCCACGCCTGCCTCCAGGCCTTCCTGGACGGCTTCAACGGCCTCGTCCAGGCTCAGGCCCGCGGTGAGGTGCTGCTCGGGTGCCCAGCGGACTTCGGCGTAGACCACGCCGTCCTCCACAAGGTCTTCAACGAACTCGCGGGCCACGCGGGCGAGTCCCTCGCGGGTCTGCATCACGGCGATGGTGTGGTCAAAGGTTTCCAGGTAACGCACCAGCGAGCCGGAGTTGGCGGATTCGCGGAACCACTCCCCCAGGGCAACGGGATCGGTGGACGGCAGCGTGTGGCCAACGGCTTCGGCAAGCTCCACGATGGTGGCCGGGCGCAGCCCGCCATCGAGGTGGTCGTGCAGCGAAACCTTAGGCAGAACGCGGATGTCGAAACTGGAAAGGGCGGCGGGATTCGAAATGGGCTCAGTCACATGCCAACTCTACGTGAGGGCCGCCGAGCGTGTTTAAGGCTCGGAGTTGACCCGCTCCTCCACCAGCGGCTGGCGGGTGCGGATGGGCGTGGGGCCGCGGAGTTTGGCGATGATCCGGTCGATGATCAGGCCCAGGACAAGGGCGACGGCGATCGCCACCACAACGGCGAGCAGGTGGTTCTCCTTGAACCAGGCTCCGGCGAGGGCACCGATGGCCACGGAGTACGCTGCCCAGAGGATGGCAGACACGCCCGTTAGCGCAACGAACATACGCCGCGGGAAGCGGGTGGCTCCGGCGGTCAGATTGACCACCACACGGCCCACCGGGATGAACCGGGCAATCAGGATCAGGGACACCGCGCGTTTCTCCAGCTCGCGGCCGGCCCAGACAAAACCGCGCTGCATCCGGGGTCCGCGCATCCAGCGGTATCTGTCCGTGCGCAGCGTGCGTCCGAGGGCGTAGGCGATGTTGTCCCCAATGAAGGCACCCGCCGCCGCGGAGAGCGCGATCAGCCAGACGTTCGGGCCGCCGTCCAGGAAGACCAGGGCGGCGAGCCCCACCACGAGTGACTCACTCGGGATCGGGGGGAAGAAGCCGTCCAGCAGGCAGCAGGCGAAAAGCACCAGGTAAACCCATGGGGCGCCCGAGTAGGTCAGGACGAAGTTGTTGATGTTGTCCATTACGGCGTTTAGAACGTCCAATGGGCGGCACTCCTTGGGTCGGTATCTGTCATCTACAACGATGCCACTTCCGAATCAGTGCCCGTCACCGGGCATGTCCCCGGGAACACCCTGAGTAACCCCTGCCTGAACCCTGAGTCCGTTGGCTTTCCCCTGCACCCTCTCCATCGAGATAGCAGAAACTGCCCGTATCGGAGCCGATACGGGCAGTTTCTGTCATCTCGATGGAGCTGGACCGGGGGTGGGCTAGCTGATCCGGTCGATGATCAGCGGCTGCACTCCGGAGGCCTGAGGCGCAATGACGGCGGCCCCCTCGAGGGCTTCCTTCGCCCGCTCGAACTTCTCCGGGGTGTCGGTCAGCAGCGTCATCAGCGGCTGGCCTGCCTTGACCGAGTCACCGGGCTTGGCATGCAGCCGCACGCCCGCTCCGGCCTGCACAGCGTCTTCCTTGCGCGCCCGTCCGGCGCCGAGGCGCCAGGCGGCAACACCCACGGAGAGGGCATCCAGTTCGGTGAGCACACCGTCGGCGGAGGCCACGATGGTCTCCGATTCCTTCGCCACGGGCAGCTCGGCGTCGGGATCCCCGCCCTGGGCGGAAATCATCCGGCGCCACACGTCCATCGCACGGCCGTCCTTCAGGGCTGCGGCGGGATCGGCGTTGGGCTGTCCCGCGGCAGCGAGCATCTCCTTGGCCAGCGCCACTGTCAGCTCGACGACGTCGGCCGGACCCCCACCGGCGAGCACCTCCACCGACTCCTGAACCTCGATCGCGTTGCCCGCGGTCAGGCCCAGCGGCGTCGACATATTCGTGAGGAACGCCACAGTGTTTACGCCTGCGTCTTTACCGAGTGTGACCATGGTCTGCGCCAGCTCCCGGGCGTCGTCCACGTTCTTCATAAACGCACCCGAGCCCACCTTCACATCCAGGACCAGCGAGCCGGTTCCTTCGGCGATCTTCTTGCTCATGATGGAGGAGGCGATCAGCGGGATAGCCTCCACGGTGGCCGTCACATCGCGCAGGGCGTAGAGCTTCTTGTCCGCCGGGGCCAGTCCCGCGCCGGCAGCGCAGATCACGGCGCCGACGTCGGCAAGCTGCGCCATCATCTCGTCGTTGCTGAGCGCAGCACGCCAGCCGGGAATGGCCTCGAGCTTGTCCAGCGTGCCGCCGGTGTGGCCCAGGCCGCGGCCCGACAGCTGCGGAACGGCAACCCCGAAGACTGCGACAAGCGGTGCCAGCGGCAGGGTGATCTTGTCTCCCACGCCGCCGGTGGAGTGCTTATCGGACGTGGGCTTGCCCAGCGAGGAGAAGTCCATCCGCTCACCCGAGGCGATCATCGCAGCGGTCCACCGGGAGATTTCTTCCCGGTTCATGCCGTTGAGCAGGATCGCCATGTTCAGGGCGGCCATCTGCTCGTCGGCGATCACTCCGCGGGTGTACGCATCGATCGTCCAGTCGATCTGCTCCGGGCTGAGGGTCCCCCGGTCCCGCTTCACCCGGATGATGTCTACGGTGTCAAAACGCTCGCTCATTTGCCTGCCTGTCCTTCCAGGTGCTGGGGTCCGAAAGCATCGGGCAGCACTTCGTCCATGGTCCGGATTCCGCTGACGGTCAGCAGCTGCATGCCCGGTGCCCGGAATTCGTAGAGCAGCTGCCGGCAGCGCCCGCACGGCATGAGGATTTCACCCTCACCGTCCACGCAGGTGAAGGCCACCAGGTGTCCGCCGCCGGTCATGTTCAGCTGGCTGATCATGGAGCACTCGGCGCACAGGGTCAGACCGTAGCTGGCGTTCTCGATGTTGCAGCCGGAGACGATCCGGCCGTCATCGGTCAGTGCCGCTGCTCCCACGGGGTAGCGGGAGTAGGGAACGTAGGCATTGGCCATGGCTTCGCGGGCCGCATCCTGCAGGGCGTTCCAGTCAATTTCAGGCGCAGGGGTAACTGCGTTCATCTGTGTGTCCTCTTGTTCCTGGTTGGAGTGCGGATCAGCTCTTGATGTATGGAATGCCGCTGGCCGCCGGCCCGCGCGACTTACCCACAACACCGGCGACGGCGAAGATGGTCACCACGTAGGGCAGCATCGCCAGGAACTGGTTCGGCACCGGAGTACCGAGCAGGCTCAGCACGGACTGCAGGTTCGAGGCGAACCCGAACAGCAGTGCTGCGAACAGGGCACCAATCGGGTTCCAGCGGCCGAGGATCAGCGCCGCCAGGGCAATGTAGCCCTGGCCGGAGGTCATGTCCCGGTTGAAGGAAGAGACCGCAACGAGCGTGAAGAACGCACCGCCGACGCCGGCAACCGCACCGGCGAGCAGGACGTTCCAGAAGCGCATCCGGTTCACGTTCACGCCGAGGGTGTCTGCGGCCTTCGGGTGCTCGCCCACCGCACGGGTGCGCAGGCCCCATTTGGTGTGGAACAGGCCGAAGTAGATAGCAGCCACGGCGATGTACATCAGGTAGCCGATCACCGACTGGTCGAACAGGATCGGGCCGAGGATCGGGATGTCGGAGAGCAGCGGAATCGCAATCTTGTCCAGGCGCGGCGGCGAGTTCCACTTGGCCGAGTCCGCGCTGAGCACGGTGGAAAAGAGGAACCCGGTCAGCCCGGAGACCAGCACATTCAGGACGACGCCGACAATCACCTGGTTCACGATGTACTTGATGCTGAAGACTGCCAGCACCAGCGACACCAGCACACCGGCGATGGCCGCCGCGAAGAGGCCCACAAAAGCGTTCCCGGACAGGGAGCCTGCCACTGCGGCGGCGAAGGCGCCGAAGAGCAGCTGACCTTCAATGGCAATGTTGACGACGCCGGAGCGTTCACACAGCACACCCGAGAGCGAGCCGAAGATCAGCGGGAACGCCAGTGTGAAGGAGCCAGCCAGCAGGCCGTACAGTGCCACACTGGGGCTGCGGGCGCTGCCCACCGCCCAGGTCAGGAACGCGGCGATGAAAAAGACCGCGAAGACGGCGATCAGCCAGGCCGGCACATGCTGGTAGCGGTTGACCAGGATGAACGCGTAGGCGGCTGAGGCCAGCAGCACGACGGCGGAAATCCAGCCCAGCACCGGAGCGGAAACAACGATGTTGGGCAGCTGGATAGCCGCGTCGGCGTCCGTCAGGCGGAACGTGACGTCACTGGACGGGGCACCGAGGCCAAAGGTGATGAAGCCGAGCACAGCCAGGACACCGAGGATAATCGGGGTCTTCCAGCTGCGGATGGCCTGCAGGTCTGCCGGCCGGTCCTTGGAGGCGAGAGTTGTTGCGGTGCTCATGCTGCTCCTTGCGCTGCATCGGCTTTTTTGGTCATGCGCTTGCCGGAGGTCTTGAAGGCTCCGGGCGGCGGGATCCTGAACAGGGACCGGACCAGCGGCGGTGCGGCGATGAACAGGACGATCAGCGACTGGACCACCAGGACAATGTCAATGTTGGTGCCGGTGCTGGTCTGCATGGTGACGCCGCCTGCGCGGAAGGCACCAAAGAGCAGGCCTGCCGCGAAGGTTCCCCAGGGTGAGGAGCGGCCCAGCAGTGCAACGGTAATGGCGTCAAAGCCAAAGCTGGCAGCCACACCCGAGGTGAGCACCTTTTCGGTGCCGGAGACCTGGGCTACACCGGCGAGGCCGGCCAGGGCACCGGCGATCAGCATGACGATCACGTAGCCCTTGGTGGTGTTGATGCCGGCGTTGCGGGCAGCAGCGGGGTTGGCGCCCACTGCGCGGAGCTCAAAGCCCACGGTGGACCGGTTCAGCAGCCACCAGATGAAGACCGTGGCAGCGATGGCCATGATGAAGCCCCAGTGCAGGCGGAAGCCGGAACCGAACAGCGGCGGGAACATGGCGCTCTCATCCAGCTGCGGGCTGATGGGGTTGGTGGAGCCCGGGCGCTGGAATCCGGGCGTGGTCAGCAGGAAGAGCACCAGCTGGATCGCAATGTAGTTGAGCATGATCGTCACGATCACCTCATGCGCTCCGGTCCGTGCCTTCAGCAGGCCGGCGATGCCGCCCCACAGGGCGCCGCCGACGGCACCGGCAAGAATGACGATCAGCAGGTGCAGGCCAACGGGGAGGTGCCAGCTGAAGCCGACCCAGGCTGCCAGGGTGGCGCCGATCAGGATCTGGCCCTGGGCGCCGATGTTGAAGAGGCCCGCACGGAAGGCGAGGGCGACGCCGAGGCCGGCACAGATCAGCGGTGTCGCCACGGTCAGTGTCTGGGTCAGCGGGTAGATCATCCGGGAGAACGTGTCGGCTTCAAAGTTGAAGACCGAGCCCTGGAAGAGGGCCACGTAAGCACCCGACGCCGCGGACCAGGCGGCACCCAGCATGTCGCCGGGCTTGTTGAAGAAGTAGCCTGCGGCGTCCGCGACTTCTTCATCGGTCAGGGCGATGAGCAGGCCGCCCACCACCAGGGCCATCAGCACGGAGAGTACCGACACCAGGGCGTTGCCCGTGACGATGCGGCGCAGGAGGGATTCACTGCCGGTCTCCGGATGGAGTTCGGCCTCGGGCACTGGCACGGCCGGCGGCGGAAGTGCCCCTCCGGCGGTTTCGGCAGCATTCAGCAGCCGAGTCTCATCGGCAGCTGCTTCCTCCTTGCGGGGGGCGGGATCGCCCTGCTGCCTGTTTGCTTCCTCCGGGCTCACTTCGCCCCTCCCTCAATCTCACTCTGGTGCGAAAGTGCATCTTCAGCGCCCATGCCGGCCATCATCAGGCCCAGCACATCGCGCGATGTGTTGCCCGGGACAATGCCCATTAGCCGGCCGCTGTACAGAACGGCAATCCGGTCAGCCAGTTCCAGGACCTCGTCCAGTTCAGTGGAAACGATCATTACCGGTGTTCCGCCGTCGCGCTCTGCCACGATCCGCTTATGCAGGAACTCAATGGATCCGACGTCGACGCCGCGGGTCGGCTGGGAGGCTATGAACAGGGACAGCGGCCGGGACAGCTCCCGGGCCATGACGACCTTCTGCTGGTTGCCGCCGGACAGGGTCCCTGCTGCGGCCTCGGCAGACTGCGTGCGGATGTCGAACTCTTCGATCTTCTCTGCCGCGTTCCTGGCCACGACCGCCGGACGCATGGACAGGCCCTTGGCGAACGGCGCCTTGTTGTAGCGGTTCAGGACCAGGTTCTCCGCGACAGTGAACGTCCCCACGAGTCCGTCCACGCTGCGGTCTTCGGGCACAAAGCCCACGCCGGCGTCAATGATCTGGGCTACGCGCTTGCCGACGAGCTCTTCGCCGTCGAGCTTGATTGATCCCGCGACATGCTCCTGCAGGCCCATGATGGCTTCGGTGAGTTCGGTCTGCCCGTTGCCCTGGACGCCGGCGACGGCGAGGATCTCACCCTTGGCGATTTCGAAGCTGAGGTGGTCCACCACGGCCTGGCCGGTGTCGGAAAGCACCACCAGGTCACGGACCTGGAAGGTTGCCTCGCCCAGCTTGGCGGGCTCCTTCTGCAGGTTCAGGCTGACCGAACGGCCAACCATCATGGAGGCGAGCTCGGTAGTGGAGGCGCTCGGCGGAGCGTCGCCGACCACCTTGCCTCGGCGGATCACGGTAATGACGTCCGAGACGGCCTTGACCTCGCGCAGCTTGTGGGAAATGAAGACTACGGATTTGCCGTCGTCGCACAGCTGGCGCATGATCGCCAGCAGCTCATCGGTCTCCCGCGGGGTCAGCACGGCGGTGGGTTCATCAAGAATCAGGACTTCAGCGTCCCGGATCAGTGCCTTGATGATTTCAACGCGCTGCTGCACACCGACCGGCAGATCCTCAACGACGGCATCGGGATCAACATCGAACCCGTACTGCTCCGAGATCTGCCGGATGCGTGCCCGTGTGGTTTCCAGGTTCAGGGATCCCCCGGCGCGGGTGGTTTCGTTGCCCAGCGCTACGTTCTCCGCAACGGTGAACACGGGCACCAGCATAAAGTGCTGGTGCACCATTCCGATTCCTGCCGCCATGGCATCGCCGGGACCTGAGAAGACAACGGGTTTGCCGTTGATAAGGATTTCGCCCTCTGTGGGTTCGTAGAGGCCGTACAGGACGTTCATGAGCGTTGACTTGCCCGCCCCGTTCTCACCGAGCAGGCTGTGAACCTGCCCCGGCTCGATCACCAGGTCTATGTGGTCGTTGGCAACCAGGGAGCCGAAGCGCTTGGTAATGCCCTTGAGTTCGAGTTTCACAACCCCAACCAATCTGTTTGTGTCTGAGTGTTTGGGTACCCCCAAAGTGAAGGTTACCCGGAACAGAACGAACCGCCGTCCGCCCGGTGGTAGTACATCCGGACGGACGACGGTTCAGGGTTGCTGTCTGCCCTGTTTACTTGGGGCTGGCAGCAGATTCTACGGTGATTTCGCCGGAGATGATCTTCGCCTTGATCTCATCTACAGCGGTCTTGACTTCAGCCGGAACAGCGTCTTCCTGGTCGTGGTACGGAGCCAGCGTGACGCCGCCGTTCTCCAGCGTGCCGATGTACGGCTCGGCGTCGAAGTTGCCTTCGACGTCAGTGGTGATGACGTCCTCTACGGCCTGGCCCATCAGCTTCATGACGGAGGTCAGGATGTACTCCTTGCCGTTGCCGGCGGTCTCGTAGCCGTCGGAGTCGACCCAGATCACCTTGTTGGTGCCGCCGCCCGCATTGGCTTCAACTACGGCGTCCAGCGTACCCGTGCCCACCGGTCCGGCGACCGGCATGATGATGTCGGCGCCTTCGTTGATGAAGTTCTCAGTGGTGGTCTTGCCTGCACCGGTGTTGGTGAAGTCTCCGATGAAGGAACCGGTCTGCTCTGCCTTGTTCCAGCCGAGGACCTCGACGTTGGTGCCATTCTCTTCGTTGTAGTACGCAACGCCGTCGGCGAAGCCGTCCATGAAGATCGTGACAGTCGGGATGTTGATGCCGCCGTAGGTGGCAACCTTGCCCGTCTCCGACGTTCCGGCAGCTACGTAGCCGGCCAGGAATGCAGCCTGGGCGGTGTCGTAGATGATGGGCTTGACGTTATCCAGCTCGATGGAGTTGTCATCGATGATGGCGAAGTGGCTCTCCGGGTTCGCGGCAGCCACTTCCTGGGTGGCGTCGGCCAGGAGGAAGCCGACGGTGACGGTGATGTCGCAGCCGTTCTGGACAACCATGGAGTCAAGGTTCGGGCCGAAATCGGTCTCCGACTGGGACTCAGCCGTCTTGACCTGGATTCCGAGGTCCTTCTCCGCAGCCTTCAGGCCTTCGAAGCCGGACTGGTTGAATGAGCGGTCATCGAATCCGCCGGAGTCCGAAACCATGCAGGCCAGGAAGTCGCCGTTGGCGCTTGCCTCACCGCTGGATGCGGAGTCTTCCTCCGGGGCGGCACCGCAACCGGCCAGCAGAAGCGCCGACGCGCCCAGCATGGCAGCGGATACACCGGCATTGCGCTTGAAGCCGCGCGGGAAATTCTTCAATGTTCCTCCAGAAAAGAAAAGTTTTCCACCGCCTTAACTGCGGCTCGGCCCGCCGGACGGGAAGGCCTTCGCAGGTGCGTGTGGTGCGCGCTCCTTCCCTCATGGAGCGCAGCAAGACCTAACCATAGTGCATGTGTTGCGAACCACTATGCGCAGAAGTGTCCTGGGGAACATTTGTTTACATGTTGTTATCAATCGCGGCACTGTTAAGGGTGCCGCACCGGGTGCCGGAACGGCCGCTGGACAACGCTTGAATCAGCGCCGGAGGCCCCGCGCAGCACGCACCGCGGCAGCCGCCATGACCGAGACACCGCAGCTGATGGCCAGTTCGTCCGGGTTGTAGTCGCCACGGTGCAGGTCGAAGGTTTCCCCTCCCGGCGTGCGGGTACCGAGGCGCATCATGGCGCCGGGGATGGCCTGGGTCATCCAGGCGAAGTCCTCTCCGCCCATTGACTGCGGGGTCAGCACCACCGAGTCCTCCCCCAGCTCAGCACGGGCGGAAGCCTCAATCAGCCCGGTCTCGGCTTCGGAGTTGATGACCGGCGGAACCCCCCGGGTGTGCTCCAGTGCCACCTCCACGCCGTAGGGTGCGGCAACTTCGCGCACCACGTCGTCGAGCAGCTCACCGGCTGCGTGCCATGCTTCGGCGTCAAGGCAGCGCATGGTGCCTGCCATAAAGCCGTGGCCGGGGATGGCGTTCGGGGCTGATCCGGCGTGAATCTGCCCCCAGACAACGGAAACACCGCTGCGGACATCGATCCGCCGGGACAGGATGGCCGGAACACTGACGGCGATCTGGCTCAGGGCGAAAACCAGGTCCTCGGTCAGGTGCGGCCGGGAAGTGTGCCCGCCCCGGCCGGAGAGCTCAATCCGGATTGTGTCAGAGGCGGAGGTGATGGCGCCGATCCGGGTGCCTACCTGCCCGACGTCGACGCGGGGGTCGCAGTGCAGGGCAAGGATCCGCGGAACTCCGGAGAGCACTCCCTGTTCGATCACGGACAGGGCACCGCCCGGCATCACTTCTTCTGCCGGCTGGAAGATCACCCGGATCCGCCCGCCCAGCAATCCCTCGGCGTCGAGCTTTGCCAGCACCCTGGCAGCGCCGAGCATAACGGTGGTGTGGATGTCATGGCCGCAGGCGTGGGCAATTCCGGTGTTCACCGAGGCGTAAGGAAGACCGGTTTCCTCGAGGACAGGCAGCGCATCGATGTCTGCGCGCAGCGCCAGGCCGATCGGGCCGTCTCCAACGTCCACATAGGCGCCGGTGTTTTCCAGCCGCTTGGGCTGCAGGCCCGCAGCTTCAAGCGCCTCGACGATCCGATCCGTGGTGCGGAACTCCTTGTGCGAGAGCTCGGGGTGCGAGTGCAGATCCCGCCGGAAATCGATCAGCTCACCCAGAATCGGAGCAACACTGCCCCGGATAGACGGAACCGGTGAACTGGTAAGTGGGGTTGTCTGCACGTATTCAAGGTTAGCCAACCTGCGCTGGTCTGCGGGAACTGGATGACTTTAAGACTTCCCACGGGCAAAGAAGGTGAGCCGGACAACTGCGTACAGTCGCCCTGGATACGCTCCAGCTAAGGGTTTGCCTACAGGACGTCGGTGTCGCCGCTCGCCTTGAGGTGTTCCACGGCCTTTTTGACTTCCTGGGCGTGGTCCTTGGTCGTCACCAGCAGTGCATCAGGAGTGTCAACTATCACCACGTCCTCAATGCCGATCAGTGCAATTACCCGCTTGGTGTCGGAGACGACGATGCCCGAGGCATTTTCGGAGTAGACGCGCGCGCCTTCCCCCATGACAGTCAGTTCACTGTTTTCCTCGGCCGGGTTCAGCCGGCCGATGGCGGCAAAGTCCCCTACGTCGTCCCAGCTGAAGATGCCGGGGATCATGGCGACGTCGCCGGCCGCTGCGGCAGGTTCAGCCACCGCATAGTCGATGGCAATTTTGGGCAGCGTCGGCCAGACCCTCAGCACCACTTCCCGGCGGTTCTCGGTGTCCCACGCCTCAGCGATTTCCATCAGCCCGGCGTGCAGTTCCGGCTCGTTGGCCAGCAGGTGCTTAAGCATCAGGGCAACCGGGGCCACGAACATGCCGGCATTCCAGCTGTACTTTCCGCTGCGCAGGTAGCCGCGCGCGGTGTCTTCGGAGGGCTTCTCCACGAATTCGACGACGGAGTGGGCACTCGGTGCGCCGTCGATCTCCAGCGCATCCCCGGCCTTTATATAGCCAAAACCCGTGGACGGATGAGTGGGGTGGATGCCGATGGTGACGATATAGCCCTGGGCTGCCGTGTGGATGGCTTCCCGGACGGTCTCCTGGAAGACCTCGACGGGAGTGATTACCTGGTCTGCCGCAAAGGAACCCATGATGATTGAGGGGTCGCGCTGGTACAGGATGGCCGCGGCCAGGCCGATGGCGGCCGCGGAGTCCTTGGGCTCGTTTTCCAGCACCAGGTTCTCCTGCTGGATTTCAGGCAGCTGCGCCAGGACGGCGGCACGGTGCAGCTGTCCGGTCACCACCATGACCCGGTCCTCGGACAGCGGTGCCAGCCGGTCGTACGTCGCACGGATCAGCGTGGACCCGGAACCGGTGAGGTCGTGCAGGAACTTCGGCGCGGCGGCACGGGACAGCGGCCACAGCCTGGTCCCCACTCCCCCGGCCGGAATCACGCCGTAAAAGCGGTCGAATATGTCGGCGCCCGCAGCTGCTGCCGGGTTCACATTTGTCATTTCAGCACTCATCAATGCCAAGGTTAGCTGAGAGTTCCCCTGAGACACGGTGCAGACACGGGTACGTCGCTGCCGCCAGGCACCGCGCAGTGTAAGCCAGGTCACACAGTAGGGGAACCTAAATTGATCCCGTTTCGGACGGGACCTAGATTATGCTTGAGCTATTAAGTGCTCTCGCACCGGCGTCATCACTGCGTGGAAGACACGCTAGCGCCGCTGCGACGCAGGGAGGAAAATTCAGTGTCGAAGTTACCAGCAGGCACGCTTTACCGCGGCCGCGAAGGCCAGTGGTCATGGGTCGCCCATCGGATTACTGGCGTGGTGATCTTCTTCTTCCTTTTGGTCCACGTTCTGGATACCTCGCTGGTGCGCGTGTCGCCCGAGGCCTACAACGTGGTCATCGGAGCGTACAAGAACCCCGTCATGGGCCTCGGTGAGCTTGGCCTCGTCGCCGCCATCGTGTTCCACGCCTTCAACGGCCTCCGGGTGATTCTGATCGACTTCTGGAAGAAGGGACCCAAGTACCAGCGCCAGATGCTCTGGGGCGTCGTCGGTCTTTGGGTTGTGACCATGATCGGCTTCTCCATCCGCCACCTTCCCATCGTCTTCGGGGGTCACTAAGCCATGAGCTCTCCTTCAATTGAGGCCCCCCGGGCCGGACGCATCTCCCCCAAGTACACCCGCAGCGGTTCCGGCAAGGGCAACTTCGAGATGATCGCATGGCTGTTTATGCGCATCTCTGGTGCACTGCTGGTCATCCTCATCTTCACGCACCTCTTTGTGAACCTCATGGTCGGCGACGGCATCCACGCCGTCGACTTCGGTTTTGTTGCCGGCAAGTGGGCCTCCCCGCTGTGGCAGGTCTGGGACCTGGTGATGCTGTGGCTCGCCATGCTCCACGGCACCAACGGCGTCCGCACGATCATCAACGATTACGCGGAGAAGAACTCCACCCGCATGTGGCTCAAGACCGTGCTGTACTCCGCAGCCGTAGTCATCATCGTGCTCGGCACCCTCGTGATCTTCACCTTCGATCCGTGCCCCGCCAACGCGACACTGGACCAGCTGCCGTCCTTCTGCCCCGCTCCCTAGCCGGCAGGCACCGCAGCAACTCCCTTAGAGCTACACACAGTTTCAACAGAAAGAGCATCTGGTATGCAGGTCCATAAGTACGACGTCGTCATTGTCGGCGCCGGCGGCGCCGGTATGCGTGCCGCCATCGAATCCGGACAGCGCGCACGGACGGCGGTACTGACCAAGCTGTACCCCACGCGTTCCCACACCGGAGCAGCGCAGGGCGGCATGTGCGCAGCACTGGCCAACGTAGAAGAAGACAACTGGGAATGGCACACCTTTGACACCGTCAAGGGCGGTGACTACCTGGTAGACCAGGATGCCGCCGAGGTCATGGCGAAGGAAGCCATCGACGCCGTGCTGGACCTGGAAAAGATGGGCCTGCCCTTTAACCGCACGCCTGAAGGCCGGATCGACCAGCGGCGTTTCGGCGGCCACACCCGTGACCACGGCAAGGCCCCCGTCCGCCGCGCCTGCTACGCAGCAGACCGCACCGGCCACATGATCCTGCAGACGCTGTACCAAAACTGCGTCAAGCACAACGTTGAGTTCTACAACGAGTACTACGTCCTGGACCTGCTGACTGTTGAAGACAGCTTCGGCCAGAAGCGTGTTGCCGGCGTCGTGTCCTACGACCTCGCCACCGGTGAACTGCACGTGTTCCAGGCCAAGTCCGTGGTCTTCGCCTCCGGCGGCGCCGGCAAGGTCTTCAAGACCACCTCCAACGCCCACACCCTCACCGGTGACGGCATGGGCATCGCGTTCCGCAAGGGCATCCCGCTGGAGGACATGGAGTTCATCCAGTTCCACCCGACCGGCCTGGCCGGCCTGGGCATCCTGCTCTCCGAAGCTGCCCGCGGCGAAGGCGCGATCCTGCGCAACTCCGAGGGTGAGCGCTTCATGGAGCGCTACGCTCCCACCATCAAGGACCTCGCTCCGCGTGACATCGTGGCCCGTTCAATGGCCAACGAAGTCCGTGAAGGCCGCGGCTGCGGCCCGAACAAGGACTACGTCCTGCTGGACCTGACGCACCTGGAGCCGGCGCACATCGACGCCAAGCTCCCGGACATCACCGAGTTCGCCCGCACCTACCTGGGTGTGGAGCCGTACACCGAGCCGGTCCCCGTCTTCCCGACGGCGCACTACGTCATGGGCGGCATCCCGACCAACATCAAGGCCGAGGTCCTCCAGGACAACGACACCGTGATCCCCGGCCTGTACGCTGCCGGCGAGGTTGCCTGCGTGTCAGTCCACGGCTCCAACCGCCTAGGCACCAACTCCCTGCTGGACATCAACGTGTTCGGCAAGCGCGCCGGCATCTACGCCGCCGAGTACGCGCTGCAGGCCGACTTCGTTGACCTGCCCGAAGATCCGGAAGCAGACACGATCGCCCTGCTGGATGTTGTCCGCAACTCCGAAGGCACCGAGCGCGTTTCCGAAATCCGCCGCGACCTGCAGAACACCATGGATGCCAACATGCAGGTGTTCCGTACGGCCGAGACGATCCAGAAGACGCTCTCCGACATTGCCGACCTGGAAGAGCGCTACAAGAAGATCAACGTGCAGGACAAGGGCAAGCGCTTCAACCTTGACCTGCTCGAAGCCGTAGAGCTTGGTTTCCTCCTGGAACTGGCCAAGGTCATGTCCGTGGCAGCCCTGCACCGCGAGGAATCGCGCGGCGGCCACTTCCGTGAGGACTTCCCGGAGCGCGATGACGAGAAGTTCATGCTGCACTCCATGGCCTACAAGGTCGATGAGGCCGACAACGCCGAGCACACGGCCGGCATCCGGCTCGATACCAAGCCGGTTATTTTCACGCGCTACGAGCCGATGGTGAGGAAGTACTAATGACAACGGAAGTCGCTGAGCCGGCCTCGAAGATTGACCTGGCCGAATCAACTGCCGGTGAAATCCCCTCCTTCGACATCACGCTGAAGGTACGCCGCTACAACCCGGAGATCTCTGACGAGGCTCACTGGGACGAGTGGACGCTGACCATGTACGGTACGGACCGTGTGCTGGATGCCCTGCACAAGGTCAAGTGGGAGCATGACGGCACCGTTTCCTTCCGCCGTTCCTGCGCCCACGGCGTCTGCGGCTCCGATGCCATGCGCATCAACGGCCGCAACCGCCTGGCCTGCAAGACCCTGCTGAAGGACCTGGACACCTCCAAGCCCATCCTCGTTGAGCCCATCAAGGGCCTGCCGGTGGAAAAGGACCTGATCGTGGACATGGAACCGTTCTTCCAGTCCTACCGCGAGATCATGCCCTTCCTGGTCTCCAAGGGCCACGAGCCGACGAAGGAACGCCTGCAGTCCGCCGAGGACCGCGAACGTTTCGACGACACCACCAAGTGCATCCTCTGCGCTGCCTGCACGTCCTCCTGCCCCGTCTTCTGGACCGACGGACAGTACTTCGGCCCGGCCGCGATCGTGAACGCACACCGCTTCATCTTCGACTCGCGTGACGACGCCGGAGACATGCGCCTTGAAATCCTGAACGACAAGGAAGGCGTGTGGCGCTGCCGCACCACCTTCAACTGCTCGGAAGCATGCCCCCGCGGCATCCAGGTCACCAAGGCCATCTCCGAGGTCAAGCAGGCCATCCTGAACCGCTCCATCTAGTTCAGCGGCTTAGCCCGCTTCACAAGGCGGAGGAACCGGATTCACTTCCGGGTCCTCCGCCTTTTGCGTGCCCGCGCCCTTTTATCCTTCCCGGGAACCGTGCAGGCAGCAGATAGGGTTGTTCCATGCCAGAGTTCGAATCTGTAACCTTCCCCGGCGTCAACGGCACCACCCTTGCCGGCACCCTGGACGTTCCGGACGGGAATGCCCTCGGCTGGGCCGTATTCTGCCATGGTTTTGCCCTCGGGAAGAACAGCGCCGCTGCCTCCCGCATCTCCAAGGCGCTGGCGGAGCGCGGCATTGGTGTACTGCGTTACGACGCCGCCGGGCTGGGCCGTTCGACCGGCTCCTGGGAGGACGGATCGTTCACTACCAAGGTTGCCGATCTGCACAACGCCATGGATTTCCTGCGTTCCTCCGGCCGGCCGCCGAGCCTGCTGATCGGCCATTCCCTTGGCGGTGCCGCTGCCCTCGCGGCCGCGCCCGGCGAAGACTCCCTGGCCGCACTCGTGACCATCGGCGCCCCGTTCCGGCCCTCCCACGTAGCCCACCTGTTCGAAGATGAGCTGGAGACAATCGCCGCCCGGGGAGAGGCCGACGTCGAGCTGGGCGGGCGTACCCTGACCATCCGCCACAACCTGGTGGAAGACCTGCACAGCCATGACCTGCGCGGATGCATCGAGTCCCTCGATCTGCCGCTGCTGGTGATGCACTCCCCCACCGATGAGACCGTGGGAATCGAGAACGCGTCGGAGATCTTCAATGCCGCACGGCATCCGCGCAGCTTCGTCTCGCTGGAAGGCGCCGGCCATCTGATGCCGGACAGGGAACAGACCTCCCGGGCAGCGGAGATCATTGCCGCGTGGGCGGGACTTTACCTCCGGCAGGCCCGGGAAAGCGGTTCCTAGCCCAACAGGCGCATTTCCTCGCGCAGGACCCACAGGCCGTGCGGATCGTGTTCAAACACGCCGATCCGGTCAACGCTGAAGCTCGCCCGGTAATCCCGCAGAGTCTGGACTGCGTTATCCATGCTGGCCTCGGAAACGTCGTGGGCCACGGTGACGTGCGGGTGGTAGGGGTACGGAATCTGGTGGTCCAGCGGGCCCGACTGCAGCTGTTCGTGCAGGTTCGAGCACTCCCGGAAACCGTCCTCTACCTGCACGTACACCACCGGGGTGACGGGCCGGAAGGACGCCGCGCCGCGCAGGGTCACGGTGAAGGGCGCCTGGGCGGCCGTCACTTCGCGCACGTGTTCCAGGGCAGAGGACCAGTCCGGTGCCGGCGTCGTGGTCACCAGCGTGATGTGGGCTGGGATGACCGACGCCATCGGGTCCCCGAAGGAGGCCCGGGCACGCCTGAGCTCCGAGGCCATGGGCTCAGGAACCGGGATCACAATCCCCACCCAGCAAGGGCTTTCGGGCATCCGGCCGCTGCCGCCGCGTGCTGCGCCGGATGAGGTCTGGACGGTGGAGTTCGTGTAGCCCATGAGCGTTTAGCGGGCGGTGGAACCCAGTGGGAGGAAACCGATCTTCTCGTACACATCGGCAAGTGTAGCCGACGCCGTTTCCCGGGCTTTCAGCGCGCCCTTGGCCAGCAGCCGGTCCAGCTCCGCCGGATCATCCAGCAGCGCCAGGGCCCGCTCCCGGATGGGACGGATGTGCTCGGTAACAACTTCTGCCAGGTCAACCTTCAGGTGTCCGTACATCTTGCCTTCGTACTCCTTCACCAGTGTGTCGATGGTTCGGCCGCTGATCAGTGAGTAGATGGAGAGCAGGTTTGAGATGCCGGGCTTGGTGTCCCGGTCGAACCGGATCTCCGTGCCGTCGTCAGTCACGGCGGACTTGATGCGCTTGGCAATCATCTTGTCCGGATCCAGCAGGTTAATCAGGCCTGCCGGAGATTCCGCTGACTTCGACATCTTTGCCGCAGGGTTCTGCAGGTCGTAGATCTTTGCGGATTCCTTTTGGATGAAGGCTTCCGGCACCGTGAACGTCTCTCCGTAGCGGGAGTTGAACCGCTTCGCGAGGTCCCGGCTGAGTTCCACGTGCTGGCGCTGGTCCTCGCCCACGGGCACACCGTGGGGCTGGTACAGCAGGATGTCCGCAACCTGCAGGATGGGGTAGGTGAACAGGCCAACGCTGGCGGCGTCAGCTCCAAAGCGCTGCTGCTTGTCCTTGAACTGCGTCATCCGCGACGCCTCGCCGAAACCGGTGAGGCAGTTCAGCACCCAGGCAAGCTGTGCGTGTTCGGGAACCTGGGACTGGACGAACAGGGTGGCGTTGTCCACGTCCACGCCGCCGGCGATGTACTGCGCAGCGGTCACGCGGGTGCGCTGCCGGAGGTCCGCCGGGTCCTGCGGCACGGTGATCGCGTGCAGGTCCGGAATGAAGAAGTAGGCGTCGTACTGCTCCTGCAGGCGCACCCAGTTCACCAGGGCACCCAGGTAGTTGCCCAGGTGCAGTGAATCCGCGGAGGGCTGCATTCCGGAAAGGATGCGCTGGCGGGCGGGTGTCTGCGTCATGTTTTGCCTCAGAACTTGTAGTCGACAACCACGGGGGCGTGGTCGGAGAAACGGGCGTCGTAGGTAGCTGCACGGTCGACGACGGCGCTGACGGCACGGTCGGCGAGGGCGGGAGTGGCCATGTGGTAATCGATGCGCCAGCCGGCGTCGTTATCGAAGGCCTGTCCACGCCAGGACCACCAGGTGTAGGGACCGGGCACTTCTCCGGCAAGCTTGCGGGCTACGTCCACGTAGCCGATCTCGTCGCCGAAGAACCGGTCGAAGTACTCACGCTCTTCGGGCAGGAACCCTGCACGCTTTACGTTGCCCTTCCAGTTCTTGATGTCCAGGGTGGTGTGGCCTACGTTGAGGTCTCCCACGATCAGGGCGTAGTCGCTGGTGGCCGCGAGCACCGGCAGCCGGGCCGCCATGACGTCCAGGAAGCGGTACTTGTCATCCTGTTTCGGGGTTCCGGCTTCGCCGGAGTGCACATAGGCGCTGACCACGGTAAGCAGCTTTTCCTCGCCGTCGACCGGGATCTTGAAGTCTGCTTCCACCCAGCGTCCGGAGAGGGCGAAGTAGTCCTCTCCGATGTGTTGCCGCACGGCAACCGGCTCTGCGCGGGAGACGATCGCCACACCGGCGCGGCCCTTGGCCTCTGCCTCGGCGTGCAGAATGTGCCAGTCGCTGCCCAGGAGCTCGCGGACAATCGCGTCGGGAGCCCGCACTTCCTGGAGGCACAGGATGTCTACGCCGCGCTCGGCGAGCCACTCTGCCATGCCGCGCTTGTATGCGGCCCGGATGCCGTTGACGTTGACGGTTGCGATCCTCAGTGTTGACGATCCGCTTTCAGGGCTGGAGTCCCCAGTCGATTCCATGCTCACGCCAAATACCTTACCCCTCAGTAGCTTTCGTTTCCGGCGGTGCCGCCGGGCGCGTAATGATGCGCTCTTCCGTGCTGCCTAGTCGACTACAGTGCCTTCGACCGGACCGCCGTCGTCCTTCTTCATCATTCCGCGGGCGTTGTGCGCCGTGATCTCGATGGTCTCGATGGCGCGGGCAACCTGGTCAGCGTCGGTGCCGAGGTTGTCGCGGATCACCTTGGACTGGACCTGGATGATCTTGAAGCTGTGATCAAGCTTCTCGTCGCGGATGAGGGTCGCCTCATCCATGACCTCCACGGACGGGGCTGCGCCGGACGCACGGTTCAGTGAGTCCTGTGCCTGGGCGAGCTTGGCGCCGGCCTTGCGGGCCGCGCCGCGGATGCTGAAGACAACAAATGCGAACAGCAGCAGCCAGCCCAGGGAGATGATCACCACCAGCCAGCCAACGACGTCGTTCTCATTAGCGGCGAAAAGCACGGCAACAATGAACACGAAGACCATGACAGTGGTCCCGATCGTGGCCATCTGGCGGCTGATACCCCGGCCGGGATTGCTTGCTGACGGCGTCTTGCCGTTACGGATGGACTGCATAAGCTCATTCTCTCAAATTTTCGGAGTGTCTCCTTCCGACTTACCCCCACGGCGAAACGAGATAACAGTTACGGCCCGTTTCGGGGCCGAAAAGAGCTTTTTCTGCCATCTCGATGACAGGGTTCGGGACAGGGACGGGCGGGTTGCCGGCGCGCGGCTGCGCTGGAAGGCTGGGCCAATGGATATTGAGCTGGTGCAGGGAGACATTACAACGCGCGACGTCGACGCAGTGGTCAACGCCGCCAACTCGTCTTTGCTGGGCGGCGGCGGAGTGGACGGCGCGATCCACCGGGCGGCCGGGAGGCAGCTGCTCGAGGCCTGCCGTGCCCTGCGGAAGACCGACTATCCGGACGGGCTGCCGGTGGGACAGGCGGTTGCCACGGAAGCCTTCGATCTTCCAGCCCGCTGGGTGATCCACACCGTGGGCCCCAATGCCAACGCAGGCCAGACTGATCCGGAACTGCTGCGCCAGGCCTTCGCCAACAGCCTGGCCGTGGCCGAGGAACTCGGGGCCGCGACCATTGCCTTCCCCGCCATCAGTGCCGGGGTCTACGGCTGGGACGCGAACGACGTCGCCCGCACAGCCCTGCAGGCAGTTAGAGACCATCCGGGAACAGGCATTGAACGGGTTGAGTTCGTGCTGTTCAGTGACCGAGTCGCGCAGGCGTTCCGTGCCGCACTCGGATACCGGGACTAGCCGCCAAAAGGATTCCAGGCAGCACCGGGGAACAGCCCGGCCAGTCCTGCGCGGAGCATCAGGAACCCGACGATCCCCACGATCCAGAGCACCGCTTCACCCGCTGCCTTGGACAGCCAGGCCCGCAGCCGTTCCAGCGGTCCGTCCAGGCGCCGTCCCAGCAGCCCCCGTGCGGTCAGCAGCACGGCTGCAGGAAGCAGCATCACCAGGCAGTACAGTCCCAGTACCCCGGCGGACATGGTCCAGCCTGTCCCCGATGAGGTCACCAGGCCTACGGCCGCCAGGTAGGGCAGCATGGTGGGCAGTTCCAGGAGGCCGGCCAGGAGTGCGAGTCCCAAAAGTCCGCCCCGGGTGTCCAGGGCCTTGCCGATGCGGTGCTGCCAGCGGCGCTCAGTTGCCTGCGAGCGCTGGAGCACGGCCGTAGCCCGGGCGCTGCCGGCTTGTGGGTCACCGCCACCCGCCGCGTTTGGGGCGAAGCCCGGCGCCGCCTGCGGCCCGGCAGCCCCGGGTTCGGTGCCGGGCTTCTTTAAGCTGTCCTTGAAGGACCAGAGCAGCATGCCTGCGCCGGCGGCAATCATTACGGCCTGCACCGCCGGGACTTCCAGCAGCGTACTTATCCCCCCGCCCATCATCTGGCCCAGTCCGCTGGCTCCGGAGAGCAGCAGCAGCCCCACGATGAAATAGAACACCCCGACGGCGCCGAGGTAAACCGCCACCTTCCCGGTGGTCCTTCCGGCATCCCGCCGCATCAGGAGCCATACAGGAATCACTAGGGTGCCGATGCTGGTGCTGTCTACCAGTGCAAGTACGCCGAGCTGGGCCAGGGTTTCCGGAGTCATGACCAACACTCTTCCGCGGATCCGGCGGGCTGGAATCCGGCCTTCGGTGTAGCCGGGGTCATTCTTTGGTGCCACAGCACCGGAACGTGCTTGGCCGCAGGCAATGCCCACGTCAGGATGGAGTCATGAACCTCTCCCTGGGCCAGGCTGCCCCTGCCCGCAGGATCCGGCGCGAGGACGTCCTGCTGGCGCTTGCCTACGCTGCCCTTGCGTGGCTGCTGCATTCCCTGGACCTGACCGCCACCGGATCCCCGGCGGTCCCGCAGCTGGAACCGTGGTGGCCGGTGCTGACCGTCATTGGCTGTGGCGCCGTCCTGTTCCGCCGCATACGGACGGCCGTGATGGTACCCGTCTGCATCGCCGCTGCGGTGCCCCTGGTCCTGGCCAACAGCACGGTGGGGTTGTTCCTCATCTTCGAAGCTGTCTTTTCCCTGGTGCTGTTCGGCTCCGCCCGGGCAGCCCGCGCCGCGGAGGTCAGCGTCCTGGTGCTCTGCGGCGCCTCCGGCCTGACGGTGTGGGTACTCACGGCCAACCTCCGCGACGGTGTCACCGTCATCCTGCTCACCGGCATGATTCTGCTGCTCCCGGCAGAGTGGGCCTCCAACCTGCGCAAGGCGGGCCAGCTGGCCAGGAGCGAGAGTGCCCGGGCAGCCGCCATCCGCGCAGCCGCACGGGACCAGGAGCGTCTTGCCGCCCGCGAACACGAGCTTGCACTGGCAGCCGAGCGGCAGGACATGGCCAGGGAACTGCATGATGTCCTCTCCTCGCGGCTCTCGGCTATTGCCCTGCAGTCCGGAGCAGCACTGCGCAGCCCGCAGGGCAGCTCGCTGCCCGTCGAGGTGCTGGCTCATGTGCGGCAGGAAAGCGTAAAGGGCCTGGAGGAGCTGAACGGAATGATCCGCACCCTCAGTACCGGTGTCCCCCGGGCGCTGGCCGGCAGTGTCCAGGACCTCGACGCCGTTGTTGCAGGACACCGGGCAGCTGGAATGAACATCGACTGGAGCAATCGGGTCAGCGGCGAGCTGCCCTCCCCCGTGCAGGCGGCTGTCTACCGGATCGCCGTGGAAGCGCTGGTCAACACTGCACGCCATACGGACCAAGCCCGGGTCAGCATGCTGCTGGAGCGTGTTCCGGGCGGGCTCCGGCTGGTGGTGGAGGACGACGGCGGGAATGCCGTCCCGGGGGCCACGCCTGCGGCCCCCGGCGCAGGACCGGGCACGGGCACCGGGCTGCCCAGCATACTGGCACGCGCCGAGCAGCTTGGCGGCCGGGCGGCTGCGGGTCCCTCGGCAGAAGGCACCGGATGGAAGGTTGAAGCACTGCTCCCGGTCACTGTGCCGGAGGCGGCACCGGAACCCCATCAGAACAGCGTCAGCGCAGGAGGAACAAAGGTATGAGCGGGGACATTCGGGTACTGCTGGCGGACGACCATGCCGCGATCCGGCTGGGCATGCGCATGGTGCTGGAGACCGAGCCCGGTTTCGAGGTGGTTGGCGAGGCAGCCGACGGCGCCACTGCCGTGCGGATGGCCAGTGCGCTGCGCCCGGACATTGTGCTGATGGACCTGCGGATGCCCGTGGTCGACGGGGTCCAGGCCACCAGCGAGATTGCTGCCGCCGGCCTGGCCAGAGTCGTCGCCCTGACCACCTTCGACCACGATTCCTACCTGTTTGGCGTTCTCTCCGCAGGCGCGGCAGGGTTCCTGCTCAAGACGGCAGAACCGGCGGAAATCACGACGGCGCTGCGCCGGGTCCACGACGGCGGCACAGTGATTGCCCCGGAGGTCGCCGGCCGGCTGGTGGATGCGTTTGTCTCCGGAAGGGAACGTGCCGCTCCTGGCGCGCAGGTTGTTCCGGCCCAGCCTGCGGCACCGGAGCTGGAGCTGACATCCCGGGAAGAGGAAGTCCTGGACTGCCTGGCCGAAGGCCTGAGCAACGTCCGGATCGCCCGCAAACTGGGCATCTCGGAAACAACCGTCAAGACCCACGTTTCCCGGGTGCTGGCGAAGCTCGGCGTTGAATCCCGGCTGCAGGCCGCCCTGGCTGCCCGCGTCCGCACGCCCTAGGCCGGGAACCGGCACAGGCCCTACTTCTGGAACAGTGCTTCGAGCCGCCGGGTCGTGACAATCAGGCCGATCCCGATCATCACCACAAAGTAGAGCAGGTGCCCGGCAGTAGCCAGGCTGAAGGCTCCCGCACTGATTTGGCGCAGCATCTCCACGCCGTGCCACAGCGGCAGTGCCTGAATGATCCACTGCACGGCCTGCGGGTAGACGCTGAGCGGGTAGAACGTGGCGGAGAACAGGAACATGGGCAGCATGACGAAGTTGACCCAGTCCAGCTGCTGGAAGGTCTTCATGTAGCTGGTGATCGCCATCCCGAAGGACGCGAACCCAAAGGCCACCACCACGGCGGCCGGAATCATCAGCAGCGCCACCGGGGAGGTCACCAGTCCCATGGCGGCCATGACGGCGGTAAAGCCGGTGGCGTACATGGCCCCGCGCAGCAGCGCCAGCAGGATTTCGCCGAGTGCGACGTCGAGCGGGCCCAGCGAGGTGGCCAGCATCCCCTCGTAAAGCTTGGCGTAGTTCAGTTTGAAGAACACGTTCATGGTGGAGTCGTAAACCGCGCCGTTCATGGCGGATACAGCCAGCAGCGCCGGCGCGATGTACGCGGCGTAGCTGATCTGTTCCCCGCCCGGGCCGGTGACGGTGCCGATCAGCGCGCCCAGTCCGATCCCCATGGCGAGGAGGTACAGCACGGGTTCGACGAACCCGCTGATCATGATGGACCAGTTGGTTCCCCACGTGGCTTTCAGCCCGCGGGCAAAAACGGCGCGGATGTTTCTGGCGTACAGCGAACCCAGGAAGCGGTTCCCTGCCAGCGCCGGTGACCCGGGAGCCAGGAAGTCCGACGCCGCTGCGCCGGTACGGTGTTCAGAGCCGGTACGGTGTTCAGAGCCGGTACGGTGTTCAGAGCCGGTACGGTGTTCAGTGCTCATTTGCCCAGCCTCCGGGTGAACGTCCGCCGTGCCAGGATCCAGCCGCCCGCTGCGAGTACCAGCAGGTAGGCCACGTGCACCACGGTCAGGAGAACCGGCTCACCAAGGCCGTAGCTGAACAGCCGGCCCAGCTCCGTGGCGTGCCACAGCGGTGAGATCCAGCCGATCCACCGGATCACCAGCGGCAGGGTGTCCAGCGGGAAGAAAGTTCCGGAGAACAGGAACAGCGGCATGACGATGAACCGCTGCACCATCGCGAACTGCCCGCGGTCCTCGGTGATGGACGCGCTGTACGCCATCAACGGCAGGCCGAACGAAAGCCCGCCCAGGATGGCCGTGAAGATCATCAGCCACGCGGTGGCCGGATTGCCGGCTGCGCCGAACAGCAGGAGGAAGCCGAAGTAGGCACCGCAGGTGATCAGCAGCCGGACGCCGAGCCCGAGCACGTGCCCGTCCACCAGCTGGCCGCTGGACAGCGGCGAGGCATTGGGACCGTAGTAGGTCCGCCGCCATTTGAAGCCGGACATCACCGTGTAGGTGTTTTCCTCGCTGGAGACCATGATTGCCGCCGTCGCCAGCAGTGCGGGCGCTACGAACATCAGGTAGGAAACGGAGGTGCCGTTTCCGGCTTCGAACGCCGCGTTGGTCCCGGTGTCCACCAGTGAAGCCAGTCCGATTCCCATGCCAAAGAGGTAGACAAGCGGGGTTCCGACGGCAGTGACCAGCACCGTGATCCCGTAGCCGCGCATCCGGCGCAGCCAGTGCTCTGCATAGTAGAAGGCTCCGAAGCGGCGGGCCCTGCGGGCGGTTTCTTCGGGCGTGAGCGGGGACCGCAGCCCCAGCACTGCGTGGGTGCGCTGCTCAGTCAACGAGGCTCCTGCCGGTGAGGCGAAGGAACACGTCCTCCAGCGAGGAACGCCGCACCAGGGAGGTGATGGGGCGCAGTCCGCGGGCGCTGACCGCCTCCAGTGCCGCTTCGCCGTCGTTCGCGTAGATCAACACCCTGTCCGGCAGTGTCTCAATGCGCTCCCCGATTCCATCCAGCTCCGCGGCCACCGTTGTGTTGCGCTCGGAACCGAAACGAAGTTCCACCACTTCACGGGAGGAATGCGCTCGGATCAGGGCTGCCGGTGACCCTTCGGCCATGATGGTGCCCTTGTCCACCACAATCAGCCGGTCACAGAGCTGCTCGGCCTCGTCCATGTAGTGGGTGGTCAGGATCAGCGTGACGCCGGCTTCCTTGAGCCGGAAGAGCCGGTCCCAGAGAATGTGGCGGGCCTGCGGGTCCAATCCGGTGGTGGGTTCGTCCAGCAGCAGGATCTTGGGATCGTTGATGAGTGAGCGGGCAATCGTCAGGCGCCGCTTCATGCCGCCTGAGAGATCGTCCACCCGTGCCTTGGCCTTGTCCGTCAGCTGCGCGAACTCCAGCAGTTCGTCCGCTTTGGGCTGCAGGTAGCTCTTGGGCAGCCCGAAGTAGCGTCCATAGGCAAGCAGGTTGTCCCGTACCCGCAGCTCCTCGTCCAGGTTGTCCTGCTGCGGGACCACACCCAGGTGTGCCCGGACTTCGGGTCCATTGGTGTTGGGGTCCAGGCCCATGATCGCCAGCTCGCCGGAGGTGCGGCGGGAGACTCCGCCGATCATCTTCATGGTGGTGGATTTCCCGGCGCCGTTGGGGCCCAGGAGCCCGAAGGACTCCCCTGCCGGAACTTCGAAGCTGATTCCGTCAACGGCGGTGAAGTCCCCGTAGGACTTGGTGAGGTTCGACGCGGCGATGACCGGGCCCTGGAAGCCGCTCACGGCGGGAGAAGAGGAGGTTGTGATCTGCGGCACCCGGCAATCATAGTGCAGGGTGCCCGGGGACACACGCAGGCCCGCCCTCCGTTGCGGGAGGACGGGCCTGCGTGTGTCCGGAGTGGTGGCTTACGCGGCCGGGAGGATTCCTGCGGTGCGCTCCGCAGCTTCAACCACATTGGCCAGCAGCATGGCCCGGGTCATCGGTCCCACGCCGCCCGGGTTCGGCGACATCCAGGAAGCGACGCTCATGGCATCCTTTTCGACGTCGCCGCTCAGGGTGGTCTTGCCGGTTTCCGGGTCGGTAACGCGGGTGACGCCGACATCCAGGACGATTGCGCCGGGCTTGAGCTCGGCGGCCTTGATCATGCCGGGGAAGCCGGCAGCGGCTACCACTACGTCGGCTTCGGCGAGCAGTTCCGGCAGGTTTACGGTGCCGGTGTGGGCGAGGGTGACCGTGGCGTTGATCTGGCGGCGGGTCAGCAGCAGGCCCAGCGGCCGGCCAACGGTCACGCCCCGGCCGATCACCAGTACGTTCTTACCGGTCAGCACCAGTCCGTTGCGGACCAGCAGCTGCACGATGCCGTGCGGGGTGCACGGCAGCGGGGACGTCATGGGATCTGAAACGTTGAGCACCAGCCGGCCCAGGTTCACCGGGTGCAGCCCGTCGGCGTCCTTCTCCGGGGCGATGCGCTCCAGGATGGCGTTGGTGTCCAGGTGCTTGGGCAATGGGAGCTGGACAATGTAGCCCGTGACCGCCGGGTCCTCGTTCAGCTCATCAATGACCTTTTCCAGCTCTTCCTGGCTGATGTCTTCCGGCAGGTCGCGGCGGATGGAGTTGATGCCCACCTGCGCGCAGTCCTTATGCTTGCCGCCCACGTAGGAGTGGCTGGCAGGGTCGTCGCCCACCAGTACGGTTGCCAGCCCCGGAGTGATTCCGTGTTCATCCTTCAGGACCTGGATGCGGCCTGCCAGCTCGGCCTTGATCTCCTTGGCGGCTTTGATGCCGTCCAGGACCTGGGCTGTTGCGGGTGCGGTTTCTTCAGCGGTCTCCACAGCGCCTTCCATATTTGTGCCTTTTTCCACGTTTACCATTCCTCCTGGCCCGGGTAGAGCGGGAAGTCCTCGGCCAGGGCGGTGACCCGGCTGCGCAGTGCTTCGGTGTCCGGGGAAGGCTTCAGGGCCGCGGCGATGATCTCGGCGACCTCGGTGAACTCCTTGGCACCGAATCCGCGGGTGGCCAGCGCGGGGGTTCCGATGCGCAGGCCGGACGTGACCATCGGCGGGCGGGGATCGAACGGGATCGAGTTGCGGTTCACGGTGATCCCCACCGAGTGCAGCAGGTCTTCGGCCTGCTTGCCGTCCAGTACGGAGTTCCGCAGGTCAACCAGGATCAGGTGGACGTCGGTGCCGCCGGTGAGCACGGAGACACCGTGCTCTGCGACATCAGCCGCGGTCAGGCGGTCGGCGATGATCCGGGCGCCTTCGAGCACGCGTTCCTGCCGCTCACGGAATTCCTCCGAGCCGGCAACCTTGAACGCCACGGCCTTGGCAGCGATGACGTGCATGAGCGGACCGCCCTGCTGTCCGGGGAAGACGCTGGAGTTGATCTTCTTGCCGAATTCTTCCTTGGCCAGGATCATGCCGGAACGCGGGCCGGCAAGGGTCTTGTGCACCGTGGAGGTAACGACGTCGGAATACGGCACCGGGCTCGGGTGCAGTCCGGCTGCCACCAGGCCGGCGAAGTGCGCCATGTCCGTCCACAGGTAGGCGCCAACCTCGTCGGCAATCGAACGGAACGCTTCGAAGTCCAGCTGCCGCGGGTACGCGGACCACCCGGCAATGATGACCTGGGGCTTTTCGGCAATTGCCTGTGCGCGGACCTTGTCCATGTCCACGCGGTAAGTGTTTTCGTCCACGCCGTAGGCCGCAACTTCGTAGAGCTTTCCGGAGAAGTTCAGCTTCATGCCGTGGGTCAGGTGACCGCCGTGTGCCAGGTTCAGGCCCATGATCTTGTCACCGGGCTTGATCAGGGCAGCGAGCGCGGCAGCGTTGGCCTGGGCTCCGGAGTGCGGCTGCACGTTGGCGAACTCGGCGCCGAACAGGGCCTTGACCCGTTCGATTGCGAGGTTCTCGGCGACATCAACCTGCTCGCATCCACCGTAGTAGCGGCGTCCGGGGTAGCCCTCGGCGTACTTGTTGGTCAGGACCGAGCCCTGTGCTTCCAGTACGGCACGCGGGGCGAAGTTTTCTGAAGCGATCATTTCCAGCGTATTGCGCTGGCGGGCCAGTTCCCCGTCTAGGACTGCGGCGATCTCCGGGTCAACCTCGGAGAGGGGGGCATTGGTGACGGGCTGGGTGGATAGTCTCACGTGGATCTCCTGGGGAAAGGTGTTCTATAGGTCAGGCTACCTGCCGGGCACCCCCGGGGTCCGGGCATGACAAACAGATGACAACTTGACCGAAGGCCCAGGCGTGCGATCCGCGGTATGTTACTGCTCTGTGCCGCTTCCTGGTGGTTACCCACCCAACGCCAGTTGCGACGGTTACATCCTACCGTGCAGTGACGTCCTCCCACTCGAAGCCGGAAACGGTTCCCGTTTCCCAGTCAGAGCGCAGCCGGCTGTAGACCACTTCCGCCAGCCGGCTCCCGTCCGGCAGGGGCCACTCCTCGCGCAGGTGCCCTTCCTTGATGAATCCGGTGCGCAGCAGGGTCTTGCGCATGGCAATGTTGTCTTCCCGCATCCGTCCGGCGAAGCGGCGCGGGTGCGGGTAGTCGGTGAAGACTTTGTCCGTCAGGGCACGAAGCACCGGAACCCCCTTGCCCTCACCTCTGTGCTCCTCCACCAGGCGAAGGTCGAAGTACGCGCACTCGTCGTCGAGGTCCTCCAGGATCACCAGGCCAAGCCGGTGGTTGCCGCCGAAGACCCAGAAGGTGCAGACGCCGTCGGACTCAAACCTTCCCTCCAGCAGCAGCCTGCGGACCAGTTCCTCGGAGGGAGCCGTGATCCGGTGGAACGGAAAGCTGTTGGTGGTCAGGAATTTGACCAGTTCCTCTTCGTCCTTGTCCATAAGCGGGGCGAAAGTAACGTCCATTCACCCAGCCTAGGCGGTGGGCGCCCGGGCGGTAACCTTGGGAAGGTGAGAGAAGATGCCTCCGCCGGGCTGCCGGCGTCCCCCATTGCCCCTGTTTCCCCCCTCGACGCCGCTGCGGAAGCCGGCGCGTACACACTGACGCTTTCCTGTGCCGACCGGCCGGGAATCGTCCACGCTGTCTCCGGTGCGCTGGCGGGAGCAGGCGGGAACATCACGGAGTCCCAGCAGTACGGGAGCCCGGACTCCGGCACCTTCTTTATGCGCGTGGACTTCACGGCACCGGGGACCTACGACGACGTCCGGTCCCGGATCACTCCGGTCGCCGGACAGTTCGGGATGGACTGGGAACTGCACCGCGCCGGAGTGCCCGTGCGCACCCTGATCATGGCGTCCAAGGACGGGCACTGCCTCAACGACCTGCTCTTCCAGCAGCGGGCCGGCAACCTGCCGATCGAGATCCCCGCGATCGTTTCCAACCACCGGGATCTGGCCGGCCTGGCTGAGTTCTACGGCATTCCCTTCCATCACATCCCGGTCACTGCGGACACAAAGCAGGAAGCCGAGAACCAGCTGCGGGCACTGATGGCCGAACTGGACATTGAGCTGGTGGTACTGGCCCGCTACATGCAGATCCTGAGCAACGAACTCTGTCAGGAGCTCTCCGGCCGGGCGATCAACATCCACCACTCCTTCCTGCCCTCCTTCAAGGGCGCACGCCCGTACCACCAGGCGCACGCCCGCGGCGTAAAACTGATCGGGGCGACGGCACACTACGTGACCTCGGACCTGGATGAAGGGCCGATCATCGAGCAGGAAGTCATCCGGGTGGACCACTCCCGGACAGCCCAGCGGCTTGCCGCCCTCGGTGCCGGAGTTGAGGGACGCACCCTGTCCAAGGCGGTGCAGTGGCATGCCGAGCACCGCGTGCTCCTCGACGGCCGCCGGACCATCGTCTTCAACTAGGCAAGCGTTCAGCACGCCATCCTTCCGCACGTCGACTCAGGGGACGCCGTGCCGCACACCGGGCTGGCTGCTGCCCGACCGTTAGAGTTGTCGCATGGCTCACATCGTTACGCTCCGCGGCAAGACACCCGTTTTCGACCCGTCTGTTTTCCTGGCACCCACGGCGTCGCTGATTGGCGACGTCGAACTGGGTCCGGGAGCCAGCGCGTTCTACGGCGTCTGCGTGCGCGGTGACTCCAACGCGATCCGTGTCGGCGCCGGAACCAACCTGCAGGACAACGTGGTGCTGCACGCCGACCCGGGTTTCCCCACCAGCGTCGGCGAGCGGGTCAGCGTGGGACACAACGCCGTCGTGCACGGCTGCACTGTGGAGGACGACTGCCTGGTGGGCATGAGCGCAACCATCATGAACGGGGCGGTCATCGGCGCAGGTTCCCTTGTGGCTGCAGGCGCACTGGTGCTCGAGGGTACCCAGGTTCCGCCGCGCTCCCTGGTGGCCGGGGTGCCTGCCAAGGTGCGCCGCACACTGACGGATGAGGAGTTCGCCAACGTGCAGCGCAACGCTGCCCACTACCTCGAAATGGCAGCCGAGCACCGCGACGCTCTCGCTGCCCAATAATTTCCCGCCACTCCCCCCGGGCACCGGGCAATAATTCTGCGTGCTCAAAAAAACTCTTTGCATTCATTTCTTGACCACAAGCGATCCGTATAGGACCCTAAACTCTATGTCTGCCGAATCACCCTCAACGTTGAGGGCCTTTCCCGCCGCCGGCCGGCGAACAAAACCCGGTTCCCAGACCGCGCTGCGTGCACGCAACCAGCAGCGCATCCAGGAGGCACTGCTCGCTTCCGGCCCGCAAACCCAGGCCGAGCTCTCACGCTCGACCGGCCTCTCCAGCGCCACAGTCTCAAACATCGTCCGGCAGATGTCCGAATCCGGGCTGGTGATGACTGAACCGACCACCAGCTCCGGCCGCCGCGCCCTTTCCGTCCGGCTCAACGACACCGGCGCGGTCGCCGCCGGGATCGACATCGGCCGCCGCCACGTCCGGGTAGTTCTGGCCACCCTCGGCTACAGCATCATCGGTGAAGATTCGATCTCCCTGCCTGCCGGGCACAGCGCCGACGAAGGCATGGACGCCGCCGCGGAACTCTTCGAATCCGTACTCCGCGAAGCCGAGGTGGACCGGGACCGTGTCCTGGGCGCCGGCGTCGGCATTCCCGGCCCGATCGACCGGCGCAGCGGCACAGTGGTGCGGGGCGCGATCCTGCCCGAATGGGTGGGCATCAACATGCGGGAAGACCTGGCCGCCCGGCTCAAAGTCCCCGTTCACATCGACAATGATGCAAACCTCGGCGCGCTGGCACAGGTGACATGGGGGCCGCACGGCGGCTGCGAGAACCTCATCTTCGTCAAGGTTGCCACCGGCATCGGCGCAGGACTGGTGATCAACGGGTCACTGTTCTACGGCCATGTAGGCATCACCGGGGAAATCGGCCACGCCACCATCTCGGACCAGGGCCTGATCTGCCGCTGCGGGAACCGCGGCTGCCTGGAAACCGTTGCCTCCACCGCCACCATGATCGATCTGCTCAGCCGCGCCTCCGCGGAGCCGGTCACCACAGCTGACATCATCGCGCAGGCCGCGGCCGGAGATCCTGCCACGCTGCGGGTGGTGGACGACGCCGGGATGGCCGTGGGCAGGGCGGTGGCGGGCATTGCCAACGCGCTAAACCCCGAGGTAATCGTCGTGGGCGGCTCGCTGACCGGTTTGGGTGAAGCTTTCCTGAGCCCCATCGAGCGCGGACTGCTGCGCCACGCCGTGCCGCTGATTGGAGAAACCACCACGATCACGATGTCCTCGCTCGGTGACCGCGCCGAGGCCCTGGGGGCTGCTTCGCTGGTCCTGGCGCAGGCCGACGCACTGCTCTGATCAGCCCTTTTTTCGGCAAACCCATTTTATTTAGAATCTATGTTTTTTTGGCACTGTTTCGGTCTTGCGTTCAAGACTTGACGACAAGTAGGGAATAAGAGTTTACTTCTCTATCGACCCCTATTGGGGTCTGCAGCAAGACAAAGAAGTCACAACGGGAGGCACTTATGCGAGCAGCAGTTGCAGCTCGGGCAACTGGAGCGCTCAGCGTCCAGTGCCCCTACGGCGGGGTTTGGGCACATGCCGCATAACCACACCATCCTGGAAATGCGTTCCATCACCAAGGAATTTCCCGGCGTCAAGGCTCTGTCCGACGTCTCAATCTCCGTAAAAGCTGGAGAAATCCACGCTATTTGCGGTGAAAACGGAGCCGGCAAATCCACCCTCATGAAGGTTCTTTCCGGGGTCTACCCCTACGGAACCTACAGCGGCGAAATCGTCTTCCAGGGGGAAGTTGTCCAGTTCAAGGACATCCGTTCCTCTGAGGCCGCCGGCATCGTCATCATCCACCAGGAACTGGCGCTGATCCCCGAACTGTCCATCGCGGAGAACATCTTCCTGGGCAACGAGCCTCGGCGCTTCGGTTTCATCGACTGGGACCGCGCAAACCTCGAGGCATCCGAGCTGATGGCCAGGGTTGGCCTCGAGGAAGACCCCACTACCCCGATCAAGGACATCGGTGTGGGGAAGCAGCAGCTCGTGGAGATCGCGAAGGCCCTGAGCAAGCGCGTGAAGCTGCTCATCCTCGACGAGCCCACAGCCGCACTGAACGAAACCGATTCCCAGCACCTGCTGGACCTGATGGCCGGGCTTAGGTCCAAGGGGATCAGCTGCATCATGATCTCCCACAAGCTCAACGAGATCGAGCAGATCGCGGATTCGATCACCATCATCCGTGACGGCAAGTCCATCGAAACCATCGACGTAGCCGTCGACGGCGCGAACGAAGACCGCATCATCAAGGGCATGGTGGGCCGCTCGCTCGAGTCACGCTTCCCGGACCACACCCCGAACATCGGTGAAGTGTTCTTTGAAGTGAGGGACTGGACCGTCGGGCACCCCACAGTGCCGGACCGCCTGGTTTGCAAGGGTTCCAGCTTCCACGTCCGGCGCGGTGAGATTGTCGGCTTCGCCGGCCTCATGGGAGCCGGCCGCACGGAGCTGGCCCGGTCCCTGTTCGGACGTTCCTACGGCAACTTCATCAGCGGCGAGATCATCAAGGACGGCCGGCAAGTCACCTTCAAGTCCGTGCCGCAGGCCATCAGCCACGGCCTCGCGTACGTGACGGAGGACCGCAAGACCCTCGGACTGAACCTGCTCGATGACATCAAGGCCACCACTGTGGCCTCGAACCTGAAGAAGATCACCAAAGGCCTCGTCGTCGACAAGGACCAGGAATACCGATACGCCGAGGAATACCGCAAGAACCTGCGGACCAAGGCTCCCACCGTGGACGAAGGCGTTTCCAAGCTCTCCGGCGGAAACCAGCAGAAGGTTGTCCTGGCGAAGTGGATGTTCACCGACCCGGACCTGCTGATCCTCGACGAACCCACCCGCGGCATCGACGTCGGTGCCAAATACGAGATTTACGGGATCATCCAGCAGCTGGCCAACCAGGGCAAGGGCGTGATCGTGATCTCCTCGGAGCTTCCCGAGCTCCTTGGTCTCTCCGACCGCATCTACACAATTTTCGAAGGCGCGATCACCGGTGAACTTTCCAAGGCTGAAGCCAGCCAGGAAAACCTCATGAAGCTCATGACCTCCGCCGGCAAGCAAACCTCCGACCTCGCCACCCAAGGACCCCTCTCATGAAAGCCATGAAACAGCTGCTGAGCGGCAATGGCCGCCAGTTCGGCATGATCTTTGCCCTCGTCGTCCTGATCGGCCTCTTCCAGTGGCTGACCGGCGGCAAGACCCTGACGCCCACGAACATGATCAACCTGTTCAACGGCAACTCCTACATCCTGATCCTTGCCGTGGGCATGGTCTTTGTGATCATCGCCGGGCACATTGACCTCTCGGTCGGCTCAGTCGCCGCCGTAACCGGCATCATCGTGGCCATGGCCATGCGGGACTGGGGCATTCCGTGGTGGGCGGGCATCCTGCTCGGCCTGCTGATCGGTGCCGCCATCGGTGCCTGGCAGGGCCTCTGGGTGGCCTACGTGGGTATACCGGCATTCATCGTCACGCTCGCAGGCATGCTGATCTTCCGCGGCGCCAACCAGTACATCGGCAAGTCCAACACCGTTCCCGTGCCGCAGGAATTCCAGTTCATCGGCGCCGGCTACCTGCCCGAGGTTGGTCCCAACACGGGCTACAACAACCTGACCCTGCTCCTTGGCCTGGTCCTCGCCGCCGTCGTAATCGTCGGTGAAGTCCGCCGCCGTGCCAAGACGGTGAAGATCGGCTCGGTTAATCCGCCTGCCTGGGTTGCCGTCACCAAGACCGGCCTTCTGGTCGCTGCAATCCTCTACGCCACGTACCTGTTCTCTACGGGCCGTCCGGGTACCTCCTTCCCGGTATCCGGCATCATCCTGGCTGCCCTGGTGGTCCTGTATGTCTTCATCTCCACCAAGACCGTGGTCGGCCGCCACGTCTACGCTGTGGGCGGCAACCTGCACGCAGCTGAGCTCTCCGGCGTGCGGAGCAAGAAGGTCAACTTCCTGGTCATGATGAACATGTCCATCCTGGCCTCCCTGGCCGGCATGATCTTCGTGGCCCGCTCCACCGCCTCCGGACCGTTTGACGGCACCGGCTGGGAACTCGACGCCATCGCCGCAGTCTTCATTGGCGGTGCAGCCGTCTCCGGCGGCGTCGGCACCGTGGTTGGCTCGATCGTCGGCGGCCTGGTCATGGCCGTGCTGAACAACGGCCTGCAGCTGCTGGGCATCGGCGCTGACCTGACCTCGATCATCAAGGGCCTGGTCCTGCTGATCGCCGTGGCACTGGATGTCTACAACAAGAGCCAGGGGAAGCCCTCCATCATCGGCATGATGATGAAGAACTTCGGGTCCAAGGACAAGCTCTCCGTCCCCGCACCCGTGAATCCCAAGCCTGAGATGCCCACCGGCACCAAGTCCACCATCGGAACGGATGCCTAAGCCCCACCGGGCCGCTTAATCCGCGCCGCAATCCCCGCACCACCCATACCACCCGCACCACCCATCAAGAGAAGGAACACCATGCGTAAGATCGCAAAGTCATTTGCCGTAGTCGCCACGGTGGCAGCACTGTCGCTGTCCGCCTGCGGCCGTGCCGACGAAGCTTCCACCGGCGAAGCTGCCGGCTTCGAAGAGGGATCGGCAATCGGCGTAGCGCTGCCCCAGAAGACCTCGGAAAACTGGGTCCTCGCAGAAGGCCTGTTCAACGACGGCCTGAAGGAAGCCGGCTACGAGCCGCAGGTCCAGTTCGCCAACGGCGGCGTCTCCGAGCAGCAGAACCAGATCAGCTCCATGATCACCAACGGCGTCAAGGTCCTGGTTGTCGGAGCAATCGACGGCGCCCAGCTCGGCTCCCAGCTGCAGGAAGCCAAGGATGCCGGCATCACCGTCATCGCCTACGACCGCCTGCTGACCAACACTGAGAACGTTGACTACTACGTCGCGTACGACAACTTCCAGGTCGGCCAGCTCCAGGGCCAGGCCCTGCTGGACGGAATGAAGGCCAACAAGCCCGAAGGCCCCTGGAACATCGAGCTCTTCGCCGGCTCCCCCGACGACGCCAACGCACAGGTCTTCTTCGACGGCGCCATGGACGTCCTGAAGCCGGAGATCGAAGCCGGCAACCTGAACGTTGTTTCCGGCCAGACCGAATTCAACCAGGCTGTCACCCAGGGCTGGAAGGCCGAGAACGCCCAGAAGCGCATGGACACCCTGCTCTCGGGTTCCTACGGTTCTGAGGAACTGGACGGTGTCCTGTCCCCGAACGACACCCTGGCCCGCGCCATCCTGACCTCCGTCGCCGCTGCCGGGAAGCCGGTTCCGGTTGTGACCGGCCAGGATTCCGAGGTTGAGTCCGTGAAGTCCATCATGGACGGCGTCCAGTACTCCACCATCAACAAGGACACCCGCGCCCTGGTGAACCACACCATCGACATGGTCAAGGGCCTGGGTGCCGGTGAAGAGCTGGAAATCAACGACGACGAGTCCTACGACAACGGTGTGAAGGTTGTTCCGGCCTACCTGCTGGAACCGCAGATCGTCACCAAGGACAACGCTGCCGAGGCTTACGCCAACGATCCGACGCTGGCTGAACTGGTCAAGTAAGTACAGTTTCCGCTGACGCGCTGAGCCCGGGCTGTCCTCCGTTACGGAAGGCAGCCCGGGCTTTTTCGTACCGCACAATAACCAAACCGTCCGCGGGTGAGCGTCGGGACTGGGCAGTTTACGGCCCGGCCAATAAGGTAGTTCTAATGCCGAGACACTAGCCAGCCAAGCCAATGATTGAGAGCCGAAATATGAGCGCCCCGCAGTTTATCCGCACACCGCCGTGCGTCCTTCAGGGGGCGCCCAGCCCGGTGCAGGCCACCGGCCGTACCCTGCGCTGGGGCGTCGTGGCCACCGGCCGCATCGCAGGGCGTGTCACCGAGGACATTGCCCGGCTCGAGGACGCCGTCCTGCAGGCCGTCAGCTCGCGGTCGGAGGCCACGGCCGTGGAATTCGCCCAGCGTTTCGGCTTCGCCACCAGTTATTACGACGACGATGCCCGGGGCAAGGGGTACCGCCAGCTCTTCGCTGACCCGGAAGTGGACGTTGTCTATATAGCTTCTCCGCACGCTCAGCATTACGAGCTCGCCCGTGAGGCACTCGAGGCCGGGAAGCACGTGCTCTGCGAAAAGTCGATCACTATCAACGCCGCTGAACTGGCTGACCTAATCGACGTAGCCTCGCGCCGCGGAGTGTTCCTGATGGAAGCCGTCTGGACCCGTTTCCTGCCGTGCATCAACCGGCTCTGGGAGATCCTCTCCAGCGGCGAGCTGGGTGAGATCCACTGGGTCCAGGCGGATCTTGGTTTCCCGGCGCCGTACGATCCCGCCGCCCGGCTTTGGGATCCTGCCGCAGGCGGCGGAGCCCTCCTGGACCTTGCCGTCTATCCCCTCACGCTTGCAGTCGGCTCGCTTGGCTTCCCACAGCGCGTCCAGGCGAGCGGCACCCTGAACAGCGACGGCGTCGACACCCAGAACGCACTGAACCTGGGCTACAGCTCCGGTGCACAGGCGCAGCTAACCTCGTCCCTGCTCGCCTCCGGGCCCCGCACCGCCACCATCTCCGGCAGCGAGGGCTGGATCCGAACCGGCGCTCCCCTGCATAACCCGGTGGAGCTCTACATCCAGCAGCACATGGGTCCGGCCCGCACTGAGCGTTTCCAGCAGGTGGGCAATGGTTATACCTATGAACTCCGGGAAGTCACGCGCTGTATTCAGGAAGGCCTGACCGAGAGCCCGACCATGCCCTGGGCCGATTCCCTGCAGACCATGCAGCTCTTTGATGAGGTACGTGCCCAGCTCGGTGTCCGCTACCCCAACGACGAACGCTCCCTTCCGTCCCTGCAGCCGGCGAGCAAGCTTCCGTAGCAGTCCGCGCTGCCCGCCGTCCGTCTGGAAGCACCGCTTCCGGACGGACGGTTTTCTTTGCCCCGGTGTTGTTGGCACGGACCGAAAATGAGGGCCGCCGGGATGCTATACATCGCCACCGCGGCGTGGTTATCTTCATCCATGGGAACAGAGGTCAACGCCAGGTCGTTCACCCGCGAAGAGCGGACCCGCTACCGACGCCGGCTGCTGGAGAATCTGGACAGGTTCGCCGGCTTCCTGGGTACTGCGCAGTTCGCGGACACCGCGAGCATCGGCGTCGAACTTGAATTGAACCTGACCAACGACGACTTCACGCCCGCCCTGCGGAACTCCTCCGTGCTCGAGGAAATAGCCGATCCGTCCTTCCAGACGGAAATGGGAGCCTTCAACATTGAGATGAACCATCCGGCGATGTCCATCCGGGGCCAGGGCCTGCTGGAGCTGGAAGAGAGCCTGCGTGCCCAGCTCAACCGGGCCGACGAGCTCGCGGCCAAGGCTGAGGCGAACATCCTGATGGTGGGCATCCTGCCCACGCTCACCAACGACGTGCTCGACGGCGATGCCTGGATTAGCTCCGGCGCGCGCTACGCGGCGCTGAACACTTCCGTGCTCCAGGCCCGCGGCGAGGATGTGTACCTCTCGCTGAACGGGTCCGAGTCCCTGACCCAGTACGCGAAGAACATCGCTCCTGAGGCTGCCTGTACGTCCCTGCAGCTGCACCTGGAGGTCAGCCCGGCGGACTTCGCTCCGGCCTGGAACGCTGCCCAGCTGATTGCCGGGCCCCAGGTGGCTTTGGCAGCCAACTCGCCAATCTTCCTGGAGCATGTGCTCTGGCAGGAAACCCGGATCGAACTCTTCAAGCAGGCCATCGACACCCGTCCGCCGGAGATGCGAAACCAGGGTGTGCGGCCGCGGGTTTGGTTCGGCGAACGCTGGATAACCTCCATCTTCGATCTGTTCGAAGAGAATGTGCGGTATTTCCCGGCGCTGCTGCCCGAGCTCTCCCCCGCCAGTTCCGGTTCCACGGATGCCGGTGCTCCCCTGCTGCCGGAGCTGCGGCTGCACAACGGCACCGTGTACCGGTGGAACCGGCCCATATATGATCCGGGCACCCACGCGCCGAACCTGCGGCTCGAAAACCGTGTGCTGCCCGCCGGACCAACCGTCCTGGATGTAAGCGCCAACGCGGCCTTCTTCTACGGTCTGGTGCAGACCCTGCGCACTGCGGACCGTCCGCTGTGGACCCGCACGGCGTTCAAGACCGCTGCGGACAATTTCCTGGCCTGTTCGCGGCTGGGCCTGGATGCATCGGTGTATTGGCCCGGCATCGGAGATATCCCGGTGACGGAGCTGGTGGTGCGGCATCTGGTTCCCATGGCTGCAGACGGGCTCCGGGAGCTCGGTGTGGATGACGCGCTGATCGAGCGCTACCTGACGGTGATCCGTGAGCGTGCCAGGACCGAGCAGAACGGTGCTTCCTGGCAGGTTTCAGTTCTTATGCGGCTTGAGGCTGAGGGCTATGACCGCACCTCAGCGCTGGCCGAAATGACCCGCCGCTACTGGCACCTCATGCACAGCAACGAGCCGGTTCATCTGTGGCCGGTGAATTGATCATCGGGGACCCGGATTTTTGCATGACCTCTGGCACTCGATATTGGCGAGTGCTAGCCTAATTCTATTCTTGAGTGGAGATGACTCAACCCCGATTCAGTTACCGCTCAAGCAGTCGACCCTTCGTTATTCCTGTCAGTGAAGAACACATCCACCCGTCTGAACGGGACGGGTGAAAAGGAGTTGATGAGAATGGCCATGAAATTCGATCCTTTCCGCGAACTGGACCGCATGGCAGGAGCCCTTTTGGATCCCAGGCAGCGGCTGCGGCTGATGCCGATCGACCTGTACCGCGAGGGTGACCACTACATCTTGAACGCCGACCTGCCCGGCATAGATCCGGGATCGGTCGATGTGGATGTTGACGGCCAGCTGCTGACCATCCGGGCCGAACGCACCATCCACGTGCCCGACGGCGCCACCTGGCTGAACCGGGAGCGTGAGTCCGGCACTTTCCTGCGCCAGCTGAACCTGGGCCAGGGCATAAACATCGAGGGCATTTCCGCCAAGTATGAAAACGGTGTCCTGAGTGTGTTTATCCCCGTGAGCGAGCGGGCCAGGCCCCGCAAGATCGAGGTTTCCTCGTCCTACTCGGGTGACAGCAATGTGATCAGCGGTGAGTCTGAGACGGTCAGTTCATCGGTCAGCTCGGGCTCCTCCTCCGGCTCGGCTTCCGGCGGAGGCAGCGGCTCCTCCGGCGGCATGGGCTCGGGCGGTTCCGGATCCGGGATGGGAGACTCCGGCAGTTCCGGTTCCGGCTTCGGCTCCGGTGGCTCCGGTTCCCCGGGTTCGTCCGGCTCGGGATCGGGATCCGGCGGCATGGACTCCGGCTCCGGGAGCTCCGGCTCCTAGTCCTCAACCCGCTCCTGACGTGCCACTGTGAACTCGCCAGTGCCGCGGCGACCCCGGACGGTGACACAGCGAGCTCGCCGGACGGGCCGGGTTAGGCGGCTTTAATACTCCAAGCGAGCTCTGCGAGCGAAGGAGTTTCGTTGCCGCCGTTCCGGCCCGCCCGGCGGGCAGGACAGCCCCGGACCCGCGGCCCGGACAACCCGAAACAAACAGCCAGCCCCGATCCTTTCCGGACCGGGGCTGGCTGTTTACTGCGGTATGAAGCTTGGGTCTTAGCCCAGGCGCACCTTGAGGTTCTCGTCCAGTGCGGCGAGGAACTCTTCGGTGGTCAGGTACGGCTGGTCGGGTCCGACCAGCAGTGCCAGGTCCTTGGTCATCTTGCCGGATTCGACCGTCTTGACGACTACGTCTTCAAGGGTCTGCGCGAAGTTGATGACCTCGGGGGTGTTGTCCAGCTTGCCGCGGTGCATCAGGCCACGGGTCCACGCGAAGATCGAAGCGATCGGGTTGGTGGAGGTGGGCTTGCCCTGCTGGTGCTGGCGGTAGTGACGGGTCACGGTGCCGTGTGCGGCTTCAGCCTCAACGGTCTTGCCGTCCGGGGTCATCAGCACGGAGGTCATCAGACCCAGCGAGCCGAAGCCCTGCGCAACGGTGTCGGACTGGACGTCGCCGTCGTAGTTCTTGCAGGCCCAGACGTAGCCGCCTTCCCACTTCATCGCGGAGGCAACCATGTCATCGATCAGGCGGTGCTCGTAGGTGAGGCCGGCTGTTTCGAACTGATCTTTGAACTCGGCGTCGAAGACTTCCTGGAACAGGTCCTTGAACTGGCCGTCGTAGGCCTTCAGGATCGTGTTCTTGGTGGAGAGGTACACCGGGTAGTTGCGCTGCAGGCCGTAGGCGAAGGATGCACGTGCGAAGTCCTTGATGGACTCGTTGAAGTTGTACATGCCCATGGCCACGCCGCCCTCTTCGGGGTACGTGACAACGGTCTGCTTGATTTCTTCGCCGCCGTCAGCCGGGGTGTAGGTCAGGGTCAGGGTGCCGGCACCCGGGACCTTGAAGTTGGTGGCCTTGTACTGGTCGCCGTGTGCGTGGCGGCCAATGATGATCGGCTTGTTCCAGCCCGGAACCAGGCGCGGGATGTTGGAGATGATGATCGGTTCGCGGAAGACGACGCCGCCGAGGATGTTGCGGATGGTCCCGTTCGGGGAAACCCACATCTTCTTCAGGCCGAATTCTTCAACACGTGCTTCATCCGGAGTAATGGTTGCGCACTTGACGCCTACGCCGTGTTCCTTGATCGCGTTGGCTGCGTCGATGGTGACCTGGTCGTCCGTGGCGTCACGGTTCTGGATCGAGAGGTCGTAGTACTTCAGGTCTACGTCCAGGTACGGGTTGATCAGGCGGTCCTTGATGAACTGCCAGATGATCCGCGTCATCTCGTCGCCGTCGAGCTCTACGACAGAGCCCACAACCTTGATTTTGTCAGCCACACGGTCTCCTTGTGGAATGGGGGTCCGCGGACATGGCTTTAGACATGCGGGGACCCGGCTTTTTGGGTCTGGTTTCTGTGTCCAACTATGCCACAGCGCAGTTGCGCTCCCTAAACTGCGGGCCGCACGCGGACATCATGCGCGCGGCCCGCAGCGGGGCATTGCCGGGTGTCTCCTAGTGGAAGAAGTGCCGTGCTCCGGTGAAGTACATGGGTACGCCGGCCGCGTTCGCGGCCGCAATCACCTCTTCGTCACGCACGGAACCGCCGGGCTGGACGACGGCGCGGACGCCGGCGTTCAGCAGGATCTCGAGTCCGTCGGCGAACGGGAAGAAGGCATCCGAGGCAGCTACGGCACCCCGGGCACGCTCGTCATCTTCACCGGCCAGGGTGTTGGCACGCTCCACAGCGAGCTTGCAGGAGTCAACGCGGTTGACCTGACCCATGCCCACGCCTACGGAGGCGCCGTCGCGGGCGAGCAGGATCGCGTTGGACTTTGCGGCGCGGACGGCACGCCAGGCGAAGGCCAGATCGGCCAGCGTCTTCTCATCGGCGGCTTCACCAGTGACGAGGGTCCAGTTGGCCGGATCGTCACCTTCCGCTTCGACGGTGTCCGGCTGCTGCATCAGCACGCCGCCGGAGACCTGGCGGAATTCCAGCGGGTTGCGTCCGTAGCCGTCCGGCAGGGTGAGCAGGCGGATGTTTTTCTTGCGGGAGAGGATCTCCACGGCTTCCGGCTCGAAGTCCGGAGCAATGACAACCTCAGTGAAGATGTCCTTTATGGTCTCAGCCATGCCGGCGGTAACCGTGCGGTTTGCGGCAATCACGCCGCCATAGGCGGAGACCGGGTCGCAGGCGTGTGCCTTCAGGTGGGCGTTCGCGATCGGGTCAGCAGCACCCGGTGAGGCTACGGCAACACCGCACGGGTTCGCGTGCTTGACGACGGCGACTGCCGGCTCGTCGAAGTCGAAGGCGGCACGCAGTGCGGCATCGGCGTCGACGTAGTTGTTGTAGGACATGGCCTTGCCGTGCAGCTGGTCTGCCTGGGCCACACCGGGCATCGAGTCCTGGTCTGCGTAGAGCGCAGCTGCCTGATGCGGGTTTTCGCCGTAGCGCAGCACCTCGGAGCGTTCCAGGGCCATACCGCTGTACGCAGGCCAGGTTGCTCCGGCTTCGGTGCCGTCACCGAACTGCGCAGCCGTCCACTTGGCCACGGCTGTGTCGTACGCAGCGGTATGGGCGAACGCTTCGGCAGCCAGGCGGCGTCGTTCGTTGAGGTCAAACCCGCCGGCAGCGGCAGCTGCGGTGACAGCGGAGTACTTGGCCGGATCCACCACAACGGCGACGGAGGGGTGATTCTTGGCGGCAGCGCGGACCATGGACGGTCCGCCGATGTCGATCTGCTCGACGACGTCGTCCTGTGCTGCGCCGGACTTCACGGTCTCGACGAACGGGTAGAGGTTCACGACCACGAGGTCGAAGGGTTCGATGCCGAGCTCTTCGAGCTGGTCCCGGTGGTCCTGGCGGCGGCGGTCGGCCAGGATGCCGGCGTGCACACGCGGGTGGAGCGTCTTCACGCGGCCGTCCAGGCATTCCTGGAAGCCGGTGACTTCGGCTACCTCGGTGACCTGAATGCCTGCAGCGGCGATCTGCTTGGCGGTGGAGCCGGTGGAGACAATGCTGACGCCGGCGGCGGAGAGGCCCTGAGCCAGTTCCGTCAGGCCGGTCTTGTCATAGACCGAGATGAGGGCCCGGCGGATAGGTACACGGTCAAGGGGGGTGTTGCTCACGGAAGTCACTCCAACTGGGTATCGGCGAACGATGCACGCGGGCCATCGGCGGGCCCAAGGTTGAGTTTATGCCTTGGGCCGTCCGGGCACAGGCCCGCGGGTAATACTCACCGGCAGGGCCGTCACCCTTTTGACGCGGCCGCTTTCTGGTGTGCTTGGCGGCGGGGCGCATTCGGGAACATTACGCGCTCCGGGGAGCCGCGCGGCGTCGTCCGTTGTAGAGTTTGCCCAGTTAGTGCATTTATGACTATAAGTCCCGGCGGAAGGCCAGCCCCTAAATGACAACGACCCATACCCTGCCTGCGGGCGACGAGGTGGTGCAGAACCTGCCGTGGCGCTGGCGGGTCCAGGGCAAGATCTTCCTGATCGGCGGGCTGGGCTTTATGTTCGATGCCTGGGACGTCACGCTCAACGGCGTCCTCATTCCCCTGCTGTCCGAGGAGTGGAACCTTGTGCCGGCGCAGGCTGCGTGGATTGGCACTGCGAACCTCCTGGGAATGGCTATTGGCGCGTTCCTGTGGGGCTCCATTGCGGATGCGATCGGCCGCAAGCAGGCCTTTACCGCGACGCTGCTGATTTTCTCGATCTTTACCGTGGCCGGTGCCTTCGCGCCGGACATCGCCTGGTTCTGCGTCTTTAGGTTCCTTGCCGGTGTGGGGCTGGGCGGCTGTGTTCCGGTGGACTACGCCCTGGTGGGTGAGTTCACTCCGCGGAAGCAGCGCGGCCGGGTGCTGACTGCCATGGACGGCTGGTGGCCGGTAGGTGCTGCGCTGTGCGGCGTGACTTCCGCCGTCATCATGGCGACCGTTGCGGACTGGCGCTGGACCATGCTGGTGATGGTTATTCCTGCGCTGCTGGTGTTCTGGGTCCGGCGTTCGGTGCCCGAGTCCCCGCTGTTCCTGGTCCGCAGGGGCCGCACTGAAGAAGCCAGTGCGGTTATCAATGACCTGATTCGCCGTACCGGGGGAACCCAGACTGAGTGGCGGCTTCCGGAGCCGGAGCCCGCACAGAAGTTCTCGCTGAAGACCACGGGAAGTCAGCTTGCCGAACTGTGGAGGTCCAATCCGAAGTCCACGGTGACAGCCTGGTCGCTGTTCGTGACGGTGCTGCTGGTCTATTACCTGGCCCTTCAGTGGATGCCGAAGATCCTCGTGGATGCCGGGTATGCCGAGTACAAGGCGTTCCTGACGACGTCGGGCATGGCTGCAGTGGGTCTGCTGGGTGTTGTTGCTGCGGCCCTGCTGGTGGAGCGGGTTGGCCGCAAGTGGCTGCTGGGGATCACCGGGCCTGCGGCCGCGGCGTCTCTGGTGGTGGTGGCCCTGGTGGTGGACGTTCCGGCTGCCGCAACGACATGGCTCTTGATCTACGGGTTGGTGGTGCAGGTGGCCATACCGGTGCTGTACACCTATGTTTCCGAGCTCTACCCCACCCGTCTGCGTGCCAGCGGGTTCGGCTGGGCCTCCACTGCCTCGCGTGTTGGTGCCGGTTTCGGACCATTGCTCTTTGTTTCCGTGCTGTGGCCGTATCTGGGACTGCCGCTGTCCTTTGCCGTCGCCGGACTGCTGGTGGTGGCGGCGGTGCTGTGGATGGCGAAGTTCTCGCCTGAGACCAAGGGCGCTGCGCTGGACTGAGGTTCCCGGGCTGGGTTAGGTTCGCGTTGGGTTAGGTTCCGCGCGGGGGCAGCTCACCAGAGGCGGGCCGCTGATCAGGGAGCGGCTCACCAGGGGCGGGCCGCTCGTCAGAGGGCCGGAATGCCTTCTTTGCTGATCTTGGCCAGGGTCTCGATCAGCAGCCGGCGTTCCTGCACCTTGATGCGCTCGTGCAGGGTCTCCTCGGTGTCGCCGTCGAACACCTCCACCGCAGCCTGCGCCAGAATCGGCCCGGTGTCCACGCCGGCGTCGGCAATGTGCACCGTGCAGCCGGTTACCTTCACGCCATAAGCGAGTGCATCGCGGACTCCGTGCGCGCCCGGGAAAGAGGGCAGCAGTGCGGGATGCGTGTTGACGTATCGGCCTTCGAAGGTGTCGATGAAGTGCTCATCCACAATCCGCATAAACCCTGAGGAAAGAACGATCTCGGGCTCGTAGGATGCGACCTTCTCTGTCAGGGCGCGGTTCCAGTCGGCGCGGACCTCGTAGTCCTTGAAGTTCACTACGAACGTTTCGTATCCGGCTGCGGCAGCGCGTTCGACGCCGTAGGTTCCGTTCCTGTCGGCACCTACTGCCGCGATTTCGACGTCGAGCTCTCCCGCTGCCACCGCATCGAGGACGGCTTGGAGGTTGGAGCCGGTGCCGGAAACCAGAACAACAATTCGCATGTGTCAACCTTAAGTCCAAGCGTCGCCTAGGCTTAATCCATGAATAACGACGGCCCTGATGTACGCCCGCGACCGCCGTTTCCCCCGGCAACACGCAAACCGGAGCCCACACCGGCCCAGTCGAAGGAAGCCCGGTCCTACCTGTGGGTGTTTATTGCCCTGCTGCTGGGAATGCTGATCAGCTCTGAGCTTGCGCTTCCCTGGAAGCTGCTCCCGCTTGCCCTGGGTATTGCGGCTCTGGTGGTTGGCATCATGACTCTGGTTAAAGTGGTCCGCTACGGGCTGCACAGGTCGCTGCGTGTGATCATTTCGATGGGTCTTGCAGCTACAGCCTTTATGACTCTTGGCCTTGCTGCCATGGTGGCTCTGTGGCCGTTTACTGCCAAGTACGAGACCTGCATGCAGTCAGCGCTGACTGTCCAGGCTACGGAGACCTGCACCAAGGATTACCTGAGCTTTGGCGGGATGCTGCCTCAGCCGTAGCCGCGCGACTTCCGGGCGTCCGTCTGTGGGCCGTTCGGTCCCACTGCTCTCCCGGACCGCGGTGTTCCTGGCCGGGCCAGCTGCCCTCCTTGCCCACCCCGCCTCTGGGCGCGCTTGCCCCCCCCGGCGGGCCCGCGGCCCGCCGTGGCCTG
>NZ_JAXIOM010000018.1:0-55732 GCF_049311025.1 Arthrobacter sp. 3Tela_A | reverse complement strand
CCCCCCCAAAAAAAAAACCCCCCCCCACAAAACGCGGCGGCCGTTTTGGGGAGCAGGCCTCCCGAAGTAATGCGCTGACTATGCGTCTGCGAGAACCTTGGTGACGTTCGGGTCCACGGCGATGCCGGGGCCGAAGGTGGTGGTCACGGTGGCCTTCTGGATGTAGCGGCCCTTAGCTGCGGACGGCTTCAGGCGAAGTACTTCTTCCAGGGCGGCGGCGTAGTTCTCGGCCAGCTTCTGGGCGTCGAAGGACGTCTTGCCAATGATGAAGTGCAGGTTGGAGTGCTTGTCGACGCGGAAGTCGATCTTGCCGCCCTTGATGTCGGAGACAGCCTTGGCGACGTTCGGGGTCACGGTGCCGGTCTTCGGGTTCGGCATGAGGTTACGCGGGCCGAGCACGCGGCCCAGGCGGCCGACCTTGCCCATGAGGTCCGGGGTAGCCACTGCGGCATCGAAGTCGGTCCAGCCTGCGGCGACCTTCTCGATCATGTCGTCGGAACCAACGAAGTCGGCGCCGGCAGCGATGGCTGCTTCTGCCTTCTCGCCGGTGGCGAAGACGAGGACGCGGGCGGTCTTGCCCGTGCCGTGGGGCAGGTTGACCGTGCCGCGGATCATCTGATCAGCCTTGCGGGGGTCAACGCCCAGGCGGAAAGCAACCTCAACGGTGGCGTCCGTCTTGGACGGGTTGGTTTCCTTGGCCAGTGCTACGGCGTCGACCGGCGCGTACAGCTTGTCCGCGTCGATCTTTGCCACAGCGGCTTCATATGCTTTGCTGCGCTTTGCCATCTGCTTTTTCTCCTTGTGCAGTTGTGGTCTGTCGGACCGCGCTCGGCCCTGCCACGTGCCGGTAACGCCCGTTGCGGGCGGTCCGGCTGAATGAATTTGATTGTGCCCGGCCCTTGGGCCGTGCGGTGAGGCTTATTTAGCCTTCGACGGTGATGCCCATGGAGCGGGCGGTACCGGCGATGATCTTTGCGGCGGCCTGGACGTCGTTGGCGTTAAGGTCTTCCATCTTCTGGGTGGCGATCTCTTCGACCTGTGCCTGGGTCAGCTTCGCAACCTTGACGGTGTGCGGGGTGCCGGAGCCCTTGGCAACGCCTGCAGCCTTCTTGATCAGCTCAGCCGCCGGAGGCGTCTTGGTGATGAAGGTGAAGGAGCGGTCTTCGTAGACCGTGATCTCGACCGGGATGACGTTTCCGCGCTGGGATTCCGTTGCAGCGTTGTACGCCTTGCAGAATTCCATGATGTTGACACCGTGCTGGCCAAGGGCGGGACCAATCGGAGGAGCCGGGTTGGCGGCGCCTGCATTGATCTGCAGCTTGATAAGGCCGGTGACCTTTTTCTTGGGGGCCATGAAAGGGTCCTTCTCTGAAATAAGTTCCCGAAGGACAGGAGCGTCCGTCCGGGTTGGTGGCCGCCGTGGCGCGGCGGCCGTACGCTGCCGTCCAGGATAAAGCGGTCCTGTACGCAGCGAAGTCTGTTACTGGATCTTGGTGACCTGTCCGAAGGAGAGCGTAACCGGGGTTTCGCGCTCGAAGATGGTCACCAGAACCACCAGCTGCTGGGATTCGGGCTTGATCTCGGAAATCGTGGCCGGGAGGGTCTCGAACGGCCCCTCATTCACGGTCACGGACTCGCCGACCTCGAAGTCCACGGCAATTGCGGACTGCGCAGCCTGCGCCGGAGCTCCGGAAGCAGTGGTCTTCGGGGACACCACGGTGTGCTCAAGCATGGAGAAGACTTCGTCCAGGCTCAGCGGAACGGGGTTGTGTGCGTTGCCTACAAAGCCGGTGACGCCGGGAGTGTGGCGGACAACACCCCAGGAAGCATCCGTGAGCTCCATGCGCACCAGCACGTAGCCGGGGATACGCACGCGGTTCACGATCTTGCGCGTGGTGTTCTTGATCTCGACGACTTCCTCCATCGGGACCTCGATCTGGAAGATGTTCTCTTCCATGTCAAGGGTCTGGATGCGGGTCTCGAGGTTGGCCTTCACGCGGTTTTCGTAACCGGCGTAGGAGTGGATGACGTACCAGTCACCTTCCTGGCGGCGCAGCTTGGCCTTGAAGGCGGCTACGGGATCTTCTTCGGGCTCAGCAGCAGCAGGGGTTTCTTCCCCGGCTTCTGCCTCTTCGGCGGGAGCCTCGTCAGCATTCTCCGCGTCTTCGGCCGATGCGTCACCGGCATCCGCCGCGGCGTCTGCTTCGGTTACCTGATCCTCGGTGTCCAGATCAGCGGTTTCGTCATTGATCTGTGAATCGAGTTCTTGCTCGGACACGTAGATTCCTGCTTTCTTCTTCAGCTCTATTGGTCTGTCACTAGCTCAGTTCTTCGAACGGACCTTCCCCGCACAGCGGGCGGAAGGGAATTCGTTGGCTAGCTTTCGCCGCCGCCCGAACCGAAGATCCACAGTGCGCCAGCACCAAAGACAAAGTCCAGAAGGGACACGATGATGATCATGACCACCACGAAGGCGAGGACCACGATGGTGAACCGAACCAGCTCCTTGCGGGTGGGGGTCACTACCTTCTTCAGTTCGGCAATGACCTGGCGCAGGAAGAGAGCGATGGCGCCGAAGAAGCCCCGCTTCTTCGCTGGCTTGCCGGAGGGGTGTCCCTTGGAGCTGCTGGCAGCTGTCTCGGTCACCTTTCGCCTCACTCATCTGTTCGGTTCACAGTTCCGCAGCCTCAGGCTGGGCACCGCTGCTTCATGAAGGACTGCTTTAGACGGCGAAACCGACGTCATGCGCAGGGCAGACAGGACTCGAACCTGCAACCTGCGGTTTTGGAGACCGCTGCGCTACCAATTGCGCCACTACCCTTCGGGAGAGTTCCACTTTACCGGTACATACCGCTTCCGGCCTAACCGGTCCGCGGGCATGATTCAGTATCAACAGAACAACACCGAGGAATTAGTCTACGCAATTCTTCGCCCGGAGTCGAACCGGCGTTTCCCGGCACCCCGGGACCCGTGCCTGCGGGCAGGACCGGGGCGGCTCCGGAGGCCGCAATCGAGGCCCGGAACCCGCCCCGGGAACTGTAAAAGACTGAAATGTGCCCCCGGCACGCCTAAGCTTGGCTTGCATAAAGTAACTGCCGGCCATCGCCTGGCCTGGCCAGGCTCCCGGAGCCAAACCGCAGGTCAACAGCACCAATAAACTCAATACAGCACGCATCCAGTACCAAACCAGACGGGAACGCCATGCCTTCCAACGGCCGAATCTCAGAGCGCATCGCCTCCATTGCAGAATCCGCCACCCTTGCAGTTGACGCGAAGGCCAAAGCCCTGAAGGCTGCCGGCCGTCCGGTCATCAGCTTCGGCGCCGGCGAACCCGATTTCCCCACGCCGGGGTACATTGTGGACGCCGCCGTCGCCGCCGCCCGGGAACCCCGTTTCCACCGCTACTCCCCCGCTTCCGGCTTGCCGGAACTGAAGAAGGCCATTGCGGAGAAGACGCAGCGCGATTCCGGCTACACCGTGGATCCCTCCCAGGTGCTGATCACCAACGGCGGCAAGCAGGCCGTCTACGAAGCGTTCGCCACGCTGCTCAACCCGGGCGACGAGGTCCTGGTGCCCACTCCGTACTGGACCACGTACCCGGAAGCCATCCGCCTGGCCGGCGGCGTTCCCGTTGAGATCTTCGCCGGGCCGGAGCAGAACTACCGCGTCACCGTGTCACAGCTGGACGCAGCCCTCACGGAGAAGACCAAGGTGCTGCTCTTCGTCTCCCCGTCCAACCCGACCGGCGCTGTCTACCCGTCGGACGACGTCGCGGAGATCGGCATGTGGGCCGCAGACCACGGCCTGTTCGTGGTCACCGACGAAATTTACGAGCACCTGACGTACGGCGGTGTTCCCTTTACCTCAATTGCCACCCGCTGCCCCGAACTGGGCGACAAGGTGGTCATCCTCAACGGTGTAGCAAAGACCTACGCCATGACGGGATGGCGGGTCGGATGGATGATCGCCGCCCCCGACGTCATCAAGGCAGCGACCAACCTGCAGTCGCACCTGTCCTCCAACGTCTCCAACGTCTCCCAGATGGCTGCGCTGGCAGCGGTCTCCGGTCCGCTGACCGCCGTGGATGAGATGAAGATTGCCTTCGACCGGCGCCGCCGGGCCATGGTGGAAGCGCTGAACTCGATCGACGGCGTCGAATGCCCCATGCCGGAGGGCGCCTTCTACGCCTACCCGGACGTGCGCGGGCTGCTGGGCCGGGAGTTCCCCAATGCCGCCGGCGCCGTCCGCCCGCAGACCTCCGCGGAGCTTGCCGCGCTGATCCTGGACGCTGCGGAAGTCGCCGTCGTACCGGGCGAAGCCTTCGGTCCCTCCGGGTACCTGCGTCTCTCCTACGCCCTGGGCGATGAGGACCTGGCCACCGGCATGGCCCGGCTGAAGGACTTCCTGGGCCAGGCCAAGCCTTAGAGGAGCCTGCGGGCTGCAGCCCACCTGGTGAGTTCGTGCCGGGATGAAAGCTGCAGCTTCCGCAGGACGGCTGAGACGTGGGTTTCCACGGTCTTGACCGAGATGAACAGTTCCCTGGCTACCTCTTTGTAGCTGTAGCCGCGGGCGATCAGGCGCATGACTTCCCGTTCGCGGACGGAGAGCCGGTCCAGTTCATCCTCCACGCTGACCGTAGTGGCGGCCCCGAAGGCATCGAGCACGAACCCGGCCAGGCGCGGTGAAAACACGGCATCGCCGCCGGCCACCCGGACCACGGCATCAGAGATCTCCGCACCGGAGATCGTCTTGGTCACGTACCCCCGGGCGCCCGCACGGATCACCGTCACCACGTCTTCGGCGGCGTCGGAAACGCTCAGTGCCAGGAACCGGGTGGAACCAAGCAGATCCGCGCAGCCGGCAATCACCTCCGCGCCTCCTCCGCCGGAACCGCCGGGCAGATGGACATCCAGGAGAACCACCGCAGGGCGGGCTTCGCGGATCGCCGCAATCGCTGATTCGACGGTTGCCGCTTCGGCGAGGACCCGGATCCTCGAGTCAAGGTCCGCTTTCAGGCCGGACCTGAAAATGCCGTGGTCGTCCACAACCACCACGTCGATGGGTTCTGCCGCACTGCTCACGATTTCTCCGCTTCCTTCTCCTGCGCTGCCTGGCTCTCCGCCCCGGCCAGGGGCAATGCCAAATGTATCTCGGTGCCGTTGGAACCGGTCCGTACCCTGGCCGTGCCGCCGTGGCGCTGCATGCGTCCCATGATGGATTCCCGCAGGCCAAGCCGGTCCTCCGGAACACGGTCCGGGTCGAAGCCTGGCCCGCGGTCCCGGACGAAGACCTCAGCCGCATCCGGGCTGCACTCAAGGTAGAGGCTTATCTGTCCCCCCGCGTGCTGGGCGGCGTTAAAGAGTGCAGCCCTGGCTGCCTGTACCAGCGCAGAGCTTTGGGGGTTCAGGTCTGCTGTTCCCACCGCCACGAAGTCCACCGGGTGCCCGTAGGCGTCCTCGACTTCCGCCGCGACAGCCTTCAGCGCATCGGCCAGGGTTCCGGTGCCCTTCTCCGGATCCGCGTAGAGCCACTGCCGCAGTTCTCTCTCCTGCGCCCGGGCCAGCTTGACCACCTCAGACTCGGACCCGGCCCGGTTTTGGATCATGGCAAGGGTCTGCAGCACCGAATCGTGCAGGTGGGCGGCGATCTCCGCGCGTTCGGTCTGCCGGATCCGCCCGGCGCGCTCAGCCTGGAAAGCCCGCCACCACCGCACGGCCCAGGGCGCCAGAACCAGGGCAATGCCCGCCAGGACCGCAAGGGATGCCAGCGAGGACGCGAGAAGTACGTCCCAGGTCACCGATCCGGAGACAACCAGCAGGAATCCGGAGATCACCAGAACAAGACCCGTGATAAGGCGGAGCAGGCCCATCTTCCGGTCCGCTCCGGCTCCGGCAACCAGTCCGGCTTTGCGGCTGGCGTCCAGCTGCGACCAGGCCAGGACGGCCCCGGCTGCGATCACCGCGAACGGGAAGAGCAGCTGGAAGTTGATCTGCGCGCCGAGCGCCTGGGCCACCACGGCGGCAGCCACCGCCAGCAGTGCCAGCCCAATCAGGATTTCCCGGCTGCCGATCAGCCCCGCACCGGTTCCAGGCCGGCCGGTCTGCCCCTGCTGCAGGTACCGGGCGAAGTTCTCCGCCACGCTGCGCGGGTTCTTGTCCCCTGCCGCCGCCTGTTCCTCGGCAGTGGGCACCATGATCCACAGCCAGCCGTACAGGATGATGCCGGCACCGGCCACCAGCGAGAGCACTGCCATCAGGACGCGCACCGTGCCCACGGGCATTCCCAGATGGACTGCCAGCCCGGAGCAGACGCCCGCAACCACCTTCTCGGGCGGGCGGAGCAAGGGAGGTCTCATGATCCAATCCAAGCACGGCAAGGCTCCGGAAGCGGCACATATTTCCTTCCCGCAGTGCGGATCAGGGGTACGTTCAGGGACGGCTCAGGGGAAACCCGGATGTAAAGGAAATCCCCGCACGGAAGACTGGAAGCATGAACTCGCATCCCACTGACCCCGGACTGCCCGGCGGGGACCACCCCCGGCCGGTACCACCGCCGATGCCCGGCGCGGCCCCCCAGGGCACTCCCCCTGAGAATTCCTTCTTCGCCTGGATCCGCCAGCTCGGCATCGGGCGCTCTTCCGACCGCTGGATCGGCGGCGTTGCCGGTGGCATCGCGCAGCGCACCGGGCTTGATCCGGTCCTGGTGCGCGGCATCGTGATTGTGCTCTCGATCTTCGGCATCGGCGTCGTCCTTTACGGCGTCGCCTGGGCGCTGCTGCCCGAACCGGACGGCCGGATCCACCTGGAAGAAGCCGTCCACGGAACCTGGACCTCCGGGATGACCGGAGCCCTGGTCTTTACGGTCCTGGGCCTGAGCGGTCCCGGCATCTCTTTCTGGGCCAACGACGGCTGGTTGGGGTCAGTCTTCTGGGGCCTGTTCTGGGTAGCCGCTGTGGTGCTGGGCATCTACTGGCTCACCACCCGGAACAAGGGCAAGGACCCGAATGCCCGCAACCAGGCCGGCGGACCCGCTTATGCCTCCCCCGGCCAGACGGCGCAGTACCCGTTCCCCGCAGACCAGGGCCCCGGGACCCCGGATCAGCAGGGCTGGCCCTCGGCCGGCACGTACCAGGGTGGGCCTGAGCCGGCGGGGAACGCGCCGTCTCAGCCCGGCAGCGCGGTGCCCGGGACCGGCACGGCCGGATATCCCGGACCGGACGCACCCGCCATGCCGCTGGCGTACGGCGCCCACACCGCGGGTCCGTCCGGCCAGGCGAAGGCTTCAAACCGGGACTTTGACGGCCTGTACGTTAAGTTCCCGCCGCCCGGAAAAGAACCGAAATCCGCCAGCTGCCATCCGCCGGCGTCATGGGTAGCCCTCATCTGCGGATTTGCCCTCCTGGCCGCCGGGGTGCTGCTCGCCCTCGACTACGCCGGAATCTACGAAACGGGCTCCCCGGTGACCGTGGCCCTGGCTGCGGCCGGCGTGGTCCTTGGCCTGGGGATAGTCGGGCTCGGCGCAGCCGGGAGATCCTCCGGGCTGGCCGGCGGGCTGGGTGTCCTCACCCTGATCGCCGCCCTCCTGTTCAACGGCAGCTTCGCGTACCGGAACCTGGTGGTGGCCAACCAGTCCAGCTGGAGTGTGTCCCAGTCCGCGACCGCCTCGGAGGGATACAGCGTTGCGGCCGCAGACGGGAACCTCGATCTGCGCGGTCTGAGCGAAGATCTGTCCGACGGCGACGTCACGGTCCCGGTCAGTGTGGCGGCAGGCGATCTGACCATCCTGGTACCCGACAACGTTCCCGTCTCGGTCTACTCCGAAATGGCCCTCGGCAACGTGGAACTTGAACACGGCGGCAGGCACGCCTCGACGGGCGGCCTTTGGGTGGGTCCGCAGGAGCGGCAGCTCAACCCCGGGGCACGCGGCAACCGCATCATCATCGAAATCAAAGGTGTCGCCAGCAACGTCCTGGTGACCACGGACGAAAGCAGCCTGGACCGATGAGCGAATCCCAAAACGAACCGCGCAGTTACGACGCCGATCCAGTTTCTTTCGGCACACCGTCAGAAGCCGGCTACCTCCCCGAACCGGAACCCGAGCACCGTCCGCTGCGGGTAGGCACCATCGTCTGGGGCCTGGTGCTGGCGGTGGTAGGAGCCCTGATTCTTGCCGTCCAGCTCACCGGAATCCGCCTGGACACCGGGATGGTGCTGCTTGGCCTGCTCATCGGTGCCGGAGCCGCCCTGGTGATCGGCGGCCTGCTGGCAGTCCTGGGCAAGAACCGCAGGGCCTGACCCCCTTCCCCTTTACGCCCCTGGCCGAAACTGCCGCGCAGCCGGCCCGGGAAACCACAAAAGAAGAAAGAATCAATCGATGGACAAGTTTTTCGACGTACTGCGATCCTCCCCCATCAAACGTGCCCGCGGCGGCTGGCTTGCCGGGATCTGTGCCGGGATAGCCCAGAAGTTCGGCTGGGACGTCTCGCTGGTCCGCATTGTGGTCCTGCTGAGCTTCCTGCTGCCGTTCATCGGCATTGGCACGTACCTGGTGGCCTGGCTGCTGCTGCCCACCACGGACGGCACCATTCTGCTGCAGAAGTTCATCAGCCGCTGATCCCGTGCCGGGCCCGGAACCCGGCATTACGCGCTGCAGGAAATAATCCACGTAATGCCGGGCCCCGGCGGAGTGCCGGATACCGGGCGCCAGCCTGCTGGTGACTAGAATCGTAGGAGGCCGCCGCCCACCTACAGATCCAGGGGTCAAGTAATGAAGATCGGTATCCTTACCAGCGGGGGCGACTGCCCCGGACTCAACGCGGTTATCCGCGGAGCGGTACTTAACGGGATCAAGACCCACAACGTTGAATTCGTCGGCTTCCTCGATGGATGGCGCGGCGTCGTCGACGGCGACATTATCGACCTGCCCCGCACCCGGGTCCGCGGCATTTCCAAGCAGGGCGGCACCATTTTGGGAACCTCCCGCACCAATCCCTTCGAAGGACCCAACGGAGGCCCGGACAACATCCGGAAAACCCTCGACCGGCTGGGGATCGACGCCGTCATCGCCATTGGCGGCGAAGGCACCCTTGCGGCTGCGCAGCGCCTGACCGACGCCGGGCTGAAGATCGTGGGCGTTCCCAAGACGGTGGACAACGACCTGGATGCCACCGACTTCACCTTCGGCTTCGACACGGCTGTCCAAATCGCCACCGAAGCAATTGACCGTCTGAGAACCACCGGCGAGTCCCACCACCGCTGCATGGTCGCAGAAGTCATGGGCCGCCACGTCGGCTGGATCGCACTGCATTCCGGTATGGCGTCCGGTGCACACGCCATCCTCATCCCTGAAAAGCCCGTAAGCCTGGACCAGATCGCCCAGTGGGTCAACGAAGCCCGGGAACGCGGACGCGCACCCCTGGTGGTGGTGGCAGAAGGGTTCGTCACCACGGATATGGAGGCACCCCACTCCGAACGCGGGCTGGATTCCTTCGGCCGGCCGCGGCTGGGCGGAATTGGCGAACTGCTGGCCCCGGAAATCGAAGCACGCACCGGCATCGAGACCCGCGCCACCGTCCTGGGCCACATCCAGCGCGGCGGTGTCCCCACGGCATTTGACCGTGTCCTCGCTACCCGGCTTGGCATGGCCGCCGTGGACTCGGTGGTGGACGGGCTGTGGGGCACGATGGTTTCCCTGCACGGCACGGATATTGTGCGGGTCGGGTTTGAGAAGGCCCTGGGCAACCTCAAGACCGTTCCGGAGCACCGCTACGAGGAAGCCGCAATTCTTTTTGGTTAGGCCCCCTATCAGTTTGGCATCCGCACCTTGCGCCGCCCTGCGCACACCCGTGTAACTTGAGTCCTATGGACCTTGACCCAGGCACTATTGCCATCATCCAGCTTGCCTGGTCCCGCAGGCTGGGCTTGGAAGACGATGCCCTCGCCGCCGCGGAGGACGAAGAGCGGATTTACGACGTCCAGGACGAAGCGAGTGAAGTGAAGTTCGTCCGCCTGTTTGGCCGCGAGGTTTTCTCCGGACCGGAGTGGGCGGCGGAACAGGTGCGCTCCAAAAGCACTGCCGAACTCAGCAGCTTCTCCGGCCTGCTGCGGCTCTCCCTGGGCCACGGCGGATGCGGAATGGCTGAGGAACACCTGTACTACACGGATTCCTATCCCCCGGTTCCGGTAGCTGAAGAGCTGGCCGTAGCGGACGACTTCCACTATGCGGAGGCCCTTGAACGGCTGTGCCCGCCGGACGACGTCGTGGAGGCAAAGCTCTCCCGCCACGACATTCTTTTTGTCCTGGTTGATGACACCGGGCCCGGCGCCCCGGTTCCCGTGGCCGGTGCCGGATACACCATCCGCGAAGGCATCCTGGCAGACGTGGGAACCCTTACAGCCCCGGACCACCGGATGCGCGGGCTGGGCTCCTACGTCACCTCGATCGCAGTCGAGGATGCCATGGCGGCCGGGCTGATTCCGCAGTCCCGTATCCAGTCCAACAATCTGGGAGCAAGCCGCACGGCAGCGGGGGCGGGGTTTGTCTCGGCAGGCCTGTGCACGTCCGTGTTCCTGCCCGCTTAGACACCGCCCGGCGGGCGCGGCTCCAAGCCTGTTGCTTCCGTCCGGGAGGCTGCTAGCCCTCCAGCAGGTCCGCGCGCTGGAAGTAGGCCGCGGTGGCCCGGGCCGAGGGGTTGCCGGTGTCCGCATCCGCCCCTGCAGCGAGCAGGGTACGGACAACGTCCGCATAACCCTTGAACACCGCGCCTGCCAGCGGTGACTGTCCCCGGTCGTTGAGCGTATTGACGTCTGCGCCCAGATCGATCAGCAGCTGCACCGTCCCGGCATGCCCGTGGTAGGCGGCGAGCATCAGCAGCGAATCCCCCGCGGCGTTGGTCAGGGTGGCAGGAACCCCGGCGCTGACGTAGGTCCGCAGCAGTTCCGTGTTCCCCTGGCGGGCGCCGTCGAACAACCGTTCGGCAAGCTCCAGCATCTCCTGGTCTGCTGCTCCGGCCTGTGCGGGATTCTCTGTCATTTGGCTCGTCCTTCCGTGCCGGCCGGTGCCGGCTCAATTCAGTGTCTGCAGTGCCGGGCGTGCTAGCTGCGCGGGCGGGGGCTCCGCAGCAGGCCTGCGGGGCGTCCCACGGCCTGCCCGGCGTTCGGGGAAACGATCAGCTCCTGGGCTGCAGCATAGAGTTCGCCCTCGTCCTCGACCACCAGCTGCGCTTCCGGGTCCACGGAACGCTTAATGACAGCCAGGGCAACCGGTCCCATTTCGTAGTGCTGACCCACGGAGGTCACGCGGCCCACCACCCGTTCCCCGGCCTTTACCGGACTGCCGGCGGCGGGCAGGGTGTGCTGTGAGCCGTCGAGCTGCAGGAAGACCAGCCGGCGCGGCGGGTGGCCCAGGTTGTGCACGCGGGCGATGGTTTCCTGGCCCTTGTAGCAGCCCTTGGCCAGGTGCACCGCGGTACGGATGAGGTCCAGCTCATGCGGAATGGTCTTGTCGTCCGTTTCGGCGCCGAGCCGCGGGCGCCAGGCTGCGATGCGCAGCGCCTCGGCTGCCATGGACCCGGCGAGGCTCAGGCCGGAAGCAGACACTGCAGCATCCAGGTCTTTCCGCGGAATCAGGTATTCGTACCAGGGACGCTCATAACCGGGGTGGGACGGGTCCGGTGTTTCCGTGTAGGCGTGGCCGCCGGGCCCCACCTGCGGCCAGGGATCAGTCCAGACGGTGTAGTCCGCCCAGGCAGCCACCGGAGCCACCGAGCCGGCAACGGCCCAGTCAGCCGTTACGTCCTGGACGTCCACCCGGAGCATGAACTTCATTCTCTCCAGCCAGGCGGCCAGCTCGGGGGCCTCCGCGCCTTCGACAATCAGCCAGGCGCGCTCGCCGTCGTCCAGCACGCGGGCATCGTGTTCGATCCTGCCCTGGATGCTGAGCAGCAGCAGCTCCGTGCTGTCGCCGGGGCGCAGCGCGGTGACCTGCTGGGAGGACAGTGTGTTGAGCCAGCTGAGCCGGTCTTCACCGGCCACCGTAACGACGCCGCGGCTGGAGAGATCGGTGACAGCCTGGCCCCGGGCGAGGGCGCGCTGCTCGCGCAGCGGATCACCGTAGTGCGCGGCGGTGCCGGCATCCGGGCCGGCGGCTTCGACGGCTCCGGAACGGTTAAGGAGGGGACTCTTGATGCTCATAGAAGGTGCAACGTCCTAGCCGGGGAACGGTATTCCGGCCCCCTTCGAATCGGGCCGGGAATCAGCCCTGTTTCTTGAGGATCGCCGAGGCATGTGCCTCAAGCGCCTTGCCTTCGGCAGCGACGTCCCAGCGCCAGTACAGGTCCCCGTTCACCAGACCGTAGATGCGTGTGGCGGCGCTGTACTCCTTGGAGTTCACGCCCCGCATCACCAGGTCGGTGGTCAGCTGGATCTGGGGGCCTTTGATCTGGCCGTAGTAAAGTTCGGCAATTCCGCCCGGGTGCACGATCGTGGCGGTGATGTCGAAACCGCCGGAATCGTTGCGAAGTTCTTCCACCTCGTCCGCGCCGCGCCGCGCGGGGACGATGTCCGCGGGAATGAGTCCGGGACCGCCGTCGGCGTCATTGAGCGGGCGGTCCAGCGCCCAGAAGCCGGTCTCCACGGCGAGCGGGCGCAGCACTGTGCCCGCCTCGTCCGTCAGCCAGCTCTCCGCCGTGTACTGCAGGTACGGCAGGCCGTTCTGCCGGAAGGTTACCCGCTGGGAGAAGTGCTCGGACTCGGCATCACCTTCGCCGAGGCGCCCGGTCCCTTCCCAGACTCCCAGCAGCCAGGAGAGCGGAACCAGTTCGGGTGTGAGGTCTGTGGGGATCTCCATTGGCATGGCCGGACCCTTCCCTTTTCAGCTCGGGGTGGTTGGGGTTCGAGTTACTTCTGACCCTTGTACAGGCGGGCAACAACGAGGGCTGCGAAACCTGCCATAGCCAGGCCGGTAACACCCAGGAGGACGATAAAGAAGATTTCAAGAGCAAGTAGCGACATGCCTACATCCTAACCCGGCCCGCGGGTGCTTTGTCTCTTGTGACTCCGTGCAGCGGCGCGGACTAGGGAACCAGGAGCCTGCCGGCAAAGTAGACGGCGGTGCCAAGTGCCAGCACCGGGAAGGCTCCGGCTGCCAGGATTCCCAGCAGGCCCGGAGAGTCATCCCGGATCAGCGCCAGGCGGCGCACTGCGACTATTACCGCAGCACACAGGGCGCCCACAAATGCCGCTGCAGCCAGCGGCAGGCCCGGGACCAGGGCGGCTGCACCGGCAGCGGCCAGGGCACCGGCAACGACGCCGACCGGTGCCGTAATGCGGTCTGCCAGCGGTATCAGGGAGATGAGCATGGCTACTGCGATGGCAGCGGCTCCGGAAATGATCAGGCTTTCGGAACCCCCGCCGGGAAGGCGGTCAGCTGCGACCCAGCCGGCGGCCATACCGGCGATGAGGGCTCCGGAAATCACGCCGATGGTGGATTCAAGCCGGTGCGGCTGTCCGGTGCCGCGCAGCAGCTGGATCAGGAAAACGGCGCCCACTCCGACGGCGACGATGCCGGGCAGCCAGGTGAGCATGGCGGTGGCCGGGGCGAAATAAGCTGCGGCAACACTCCCGGCCCCAACCAGCGCGAGCACCAGGCCCTGGCTCTTGCGGGCGGGAACACCAAGCAGGAACGGCCAGCCAAACCCGGCGAGCGCAGCTGCAGCTCCGGCGAAAAAGGCTGTGGCTTCGGGCGAAACGAAGGATGCCGCCACGATTCCGACAAGTACAGTTGCCGCCGGCACCGCTATGCTCCAAAGTTTCACCCTAGCCATACTGCCTTATTACGCAGCGTGGATAAAAGCTACGGGCTGCCCGGCCTCCGCTGGGTATACTTTCAACCACTCTTCGGCCGCTGGGGACCGGACGGGATACGTGCCCAATGATGTGCGCCCAACTTTCGGAGGAACTATGTCGCACATTCTGCTCCTGACCAACAGTCCGGGGTCATCTGTCGAGGTGCTCCCTGCCCTGGAACTGCTGAACCACAAGGTGCACATCGTTCCGGCCGAGCCCACCGCGCTCCTGGACATTGATCCCTGTGACGTCGTCCTGGTTGATGCGCGCAAAGACCTCGTCGGTGCGCGTTCCCTGACCCAGCTGCTCAAGGCCACAGGCCTCGGCACACCGCTGGTCCTGGTCCTGACCGAAGGCGGCATGGCCGCGGTCGCCGCAAACTGGCTGGCAGACGACGTCGTCCTGGACACGGCCGGACCCGCCGAGCTTGAAGCCCGGCTTCGCCTGGCAGTTTCACGGACCCAGGCCGCAGCTGAGGACTCCGGCACCGAAATCCATGCCTCCGGCGTCGTTATTGATGAGGCAAGCTACACCGCCCGCGTCAGCGGCACGGCCCTGAACCTGACCTACAAAGAGTTCGAGCTGCTGAAGTACCTGGCCCAGCACCCCGGTCGCGTCTTCACCCGCGACCAGCTGCTGCATGAGGTGTGGGGCTATGACTACTACGGCGGCACCCGCACCGTGGACGTTCACGTCCGGCGCCTGCGGGCGAAACTGGGGCCCGACCACGAGAACCTGATTGGCACCGTCCGCAACGTCGGGTACCGCTTTGCCAAGGCCCGTACCCACGAGGAGCAGACGGCAGCCGCAGGGCACGAGGCCTAAGCCGTCTCCCGTCCTGCGCCGTGAGTGGTTAGTCTTCTTCAATGAGCGAGAACCCCCTGACCACATGGCCTGTCCTCACTACGCGCGGCACCCCGGAGGAATCCGCACTGGCCGGCATCCTAGAGCTGGCGGCTGCAGCCGGTGAATCCGACGGCAATCCTCCATTTTCCGAACAGACCCTCGTTGACCTGCGTTCCGCCGGTTCCGATCCGGACCGGGTGCGTGTCTTCCTGGCACTGACGCACGACGAGCACTCCGATCCGGCCACCGCACAGGAACTGGCCGGCGCCGCCGTCCTCACTTCCTCCGCCGAGGACGGCAGCGTCCTGGAACTTGTGGTGCACCCGAACTACCGCAATATGGGAGTGGGAACGGCGCTGGCCCAGGCTGTCCGCCAGGACGCCGGGCAGAACTTCAAGGCGTGGTCGCACGGGAACCACGAGGCAGCGGTGAAGCTCGCAGCGCGGTTCGGTTTCCAGCCGGTGCGCGAGCTCTGGCGGATGCGGCTGGCCCACGATGCGCTTTCCCAGGGGCTGCCACCGGCGAACCTGCCCGAAGGCGTGCAGCTGCGTCCGTTCGTTCCCGGCCAGGACGAGGAGGCGTGGCTGGCGGCAAATGCGGCGGCATTCGCCCACCACCCTGAACAGGGAGCGATGACCCGCGCTGACCTTGAGGCCCGGATGGCCGAGGACTGGTTTGACCCCCGCGGGTTCCTGCTCGCCGTCCGTGAGGCCGACGGCGAACTGCTGGGCTTCCACTGGACCAAGGTCCACCCCCGCAGCGGCAGCCATCCCGCCATCGGGGAGGTTTACGTGGTCGGCGTAACCCCGCAGGCGCAGGGCTCCGGACTGGGCAAGGCCCTGACCCTGGCCGGAATCAGCTACCTGCACGAGTCCGGGCTGGACGCCGTCATGCTCTATGTTGATGCGGACAACACCGCCGCCGTCGCCCTCTACCGCAAGCTCGGTTTTGTGCGCTGGGACGTGGACGTGATGTACGCGGCCGAATAAGCACCCGCTGCTTGTAGGGTTGAGGATATGGGCCCTGGCCGCCTGCGGTGCAGGGGGCTTGGGGCCGGCCAGAACTGCCAGGGAGAAACACTATGGATTCCGACACCGCAGCCGCCGCACGGTCGCCCTTCGGGTCGTCCGAGGCGATGCCTGCTCCGCGGGCCACGCAGGACCGCATTGATATTCCGGACTTCGGCCCGGCCCTGGTGCCCAGCGGGGACATCACGCCGGACCGCTTCCTGGACCGGGAGATCAGCTGGCTGCACTTCAACGCCCGGGTGCTGGAACTGGCCGAGGATCCGGATCTGTACCTGCTGGAACGCGTCACCTTCCTCTCGATCTTCGCCTCGAACCTGGACGAGTTCTTTATGGTCCGGGTGGCCGGACTGAAACGGCGCATCGCCACCGGTCTCGCCGTGCCCTCCGCCGCAGGCCTGAGCCCGGTGGAACAGCTGGAACAGATCACCGAGGCAGGCTACCGGCTGCAGCAGCGCCACGCCGAGGTCTTTGCCCGCCAGATCCGTCCGGCACTGGAGAAGGAGAACATTCATCTGGTGGGCTGGCAGGACCTCGACGACGCGTCCAAGGCCCAGCTGCACCGCCAGTTCGCAGCCAAGGTGTTCCCCATCCTTACACCGCTGGCCGTAGACCCGGCCCACCCCTTCCCGTACATTTCCGGGCTCTCCCTGAACCTCGCCGTCGTGGTCCGCAATCCCGTGAGCGGCAAGGAGTTCTTTGCCCGTGTGAAGGTCCCGGACCAGCTCCCCCGCCTGATCTCCGTGGACGGCCCGCGTGCCGGGAATGTTGCCGGACGCACCGCCCGTTTCATTCCGCTCGAAGACGTCATTGCCGAGCACCTGGACCAGCTCTTCCCGGGCATGGACGTGGTGGAGCACTACACGTTCCGGGTCACCCGCAACGAAGACCTCGAGGTTGAAGAGGACGACGCCGAGAATCTGCTGCAGGCGCTGGAAAAGGAACTGCTGCGCCGCCGGTTCGGACCGCCCGTCCGGCTGGAAGTAACCCCGGACATCAACCCGAGCATCCGCCAGCTGCTGATCCGGGAACTGGGAGTGGAGGCGGACGAGGTCTACACCCTGCCCGGCCCGCTGGACCTGCGTGGCCTGAGTCCCATCAGCCAGATCGACCGCCCGGACCTCCACTACCCCAAGCAGGTGCCGCACACCTCGCTGCATCTGAAGGAATCCGAAACGTCCAAGCCGGCGGATGTCTTTGCTGCCATGCGCCGCAGGGACATCCTGCTGCACCACCCGTATGACTCCTTCTCCACCTCAGTGCAGGCGTTCCTGGAGCAGGCCGCTGCGGACCCCCGAGTCCAGGCCATCAAGCAGACCCTGTACCGGACCTCGGGTGACTCCCCCATTGTCGACGCGCTGATTGACGCCGCCGAGTCCGGCAAGCAGGTCCTGGCCCTGGTGGAAATCAAGGCCCGCTTCGACGAGCAGGCCAATATTTCCTGGGCGCGGAAGCTGGAGCAGGCCGGCGTCCACGTTGTGTACGGCATTGTGGGCCTGAAGACGCACTGCAAGCTTTCCCTGGTGGTCCGGCAGGAAGTGGACGGGCTGCGGCGCTACTGCCACATCGGCACCGGCAACTACCATCCCCGCACCGCCCGCTACTACGAGGATCTGGGCCTGCTGACCGCGGACGAGAAAGTGGGCGAAGACCTGACCAAGCTCTTCAACCAGCTCTCCGGCTACGCACCGAAGTCCACGTTCAAGCGGCTGCTGGTGGCGCCCAGATCCGTCCGTTCAGGGCTGATCGACCGGATTGAACGTGAAATTGCGAACAAGAAGGCCGGCCTGGACGCCCGCGTGATCATCAAGGTCAACTCCATGGTGGACGAGGCGATCATCGATTCGCTCTACCGGGCTTCGCAGGCCGGTGTCCGGGTGGACGTGATTGTCCGCGGTATCTGCTCGGTGCGCCCCGGGGTGCCCGGACTCAGCGAAAACATCACGGTCCGCTCCATCCTGGGCCGCTTCCTGGAGCATTCCCGGGTCTTTGCGTTCGCAAACGGCGGCGATCCCGTGGTCTACATCGGTTCGGCAGACATGATGCACCGCAATCTGGACCGCCGCGTGGAAGCGCTGGTTCAGCTGGGCTCTGCCGAGGACATCGCGGACCTGATCGAGCTGATGGACCGCTACCTGGATCCGGGAACCGCCAGCTGGCATCTGGAACAGGACGGCATCTGGACCCGGCACCACAAGGATGAGGACGGCAGCCCGCTTGAGGACGTGCAGTCGTGGCTGCTCGCTTCCCGTTCGCGCCAGCGCGCCCTGGCCCGCCGCTGATGCACGGGACTGAGGACCCCGCTGCCCGGGAGCTTCCCGTCGCAGCGCCCGGGGAAGGCCGGGATACGCCGGAAGACACTGCGGCGCTGCTGCTGGACGGGGCCGAGACGGCCGTGAACCTGTCCGGCGACCCGAAGGTCATAGCCGCCGGGGCCCTGTGCTGGCGGGTGCGCGGCGACCAGCTGGAACTGCTGCTGATCCACCGGCCGCGCTACGACGACTGGTCGTGGCCAAAGGGCAAGCTCGACGCCGGGGAGACCATCCCCGAGTGTGCCGTCCGCGAAGTCAAGGAAGAGATTGGCCTGGATATCCGGCTCGGCATTGCCCTGCCGGAGACCCGGTACCCGGTCGCCTCGGGAATCAAGGCCGTCCATTACTGGGCGGCCAACGGGTCCACAGCGAAGCCGAAGCCGGACGGCAAGGAAGTGGACGGTGTCCGCTGGTGCTCGCCGGAAGAAGCGTCCTCCCTGCTGACCAACCCCACGGACCGCTTGCCGCTCGAGGCGCTCGTCCGGGCTTTTGAAGCCGGCGATTTGGACACCTGGCCGCTGATCGTCGTCCGGCATGCCAAGGCCAAGCCGCGTTCTTCCGGGGCGCGGGCCGAAGGTGCCCGGCGGCGGGCCCCCCGGGCCCCGCGGCAGGCCAAGGCAGTGGCACGGCTGCTGCAGGCCTGGCACCCCGACCGGGTGGTCTCCAGCCCCTGGCTCCGCTGCGTGCAGACGATGGGCCCCTATGTGAACACACGGAAACCGAAGTTCAAGACCGTTGATGCCCTCACGGAGCACAATGCCAAACGCAAGCCCGGCAAGGCCCGCCTGGCTGTTGACGCATTGTTCGAGAAAGCCCGGCCCGTGGCGCTGTGCACGCACCGGCCGGTCCTGCCGCTGGTCTTCGGTGTCCTCGCCGACGAGATGACGGACGGGATGGCAGCTTCGCTGCCGGACAAGGACCCCTACCTGGCTCCGGGGGAAATGGTGGTGTGCCAGGTTAGCCGGCGCAATCCCCGCCGCGTGGTCTCCTTGGAACGGTACCGGCCGTTCGACGACTAGCGGCTTTCCCGCTGGGCAAGCCAAGCCAAGCCTTGGCGAGCTAAGCCTTACCGTCCTTTTTTCCGCTGGTCAGCGGGCATATTGTTGCCCCATGAGCAAATTCACTGAACTTCTGGAAGCCCAGATCGGCAACGAGTTCAATGCCTCGCAGCAGTACGTCGCCATGGCGGTGTACTTTGACGGCGAAGACCTCCCGCAGCTGGCCCGCCACTTCTACGCCCAGTCGGTTGAAGAGCGCAACCACGCCATGATGCTGGTGCAGTACATGCTGGACCGGGACCTGCCGGTGCGCATTCCCGGCGTCGCCCCGGTCAAGAACGACTTCAGCGACGTCGTTGAACCCATCGCGATGGCCCTGGAGCAGGAAAAGCAGGTGACCTCCCAGATTGAGGCACTGTTCGCGGCGGCCCGCGAAGAAGGCGATGCCCTGGGCGAGCAGTTTATGCTCTGGTTCCTCAAGGAGCAGGTGGAGGAAGTTGCGTCCATGAGCACGCTGCTGACCGTGGCACGCCGCGCGGACAACCTCTTCGACCTGGAAAACTTCATGGCCCGCGAACGCGTGGGCGACAGCGGCGGGGACCACGGCGCCCCCGAGGCTGCCGGCGGCGCCCTCTAACCACCGGGAGGCCAGTTGCGGCTGGTTTCAGCCTCCAAAAGAGCCGTGACTGTCCTCTCGACGGAACGGCGGGGGATTGACCCTCGGAGTTATGTACCAGAGACTTGGTACATTCTTTCGTCCATAGCTCCGGGGGATCCTTATGGCTGAGGCCGCACTATCGGTTTTTGGCACCATCACGTTCTGCGCCGTGGTTGTCGCTTTTATGGTGGTCACCGTCCGGCCGAGGCCCGGCACGGATCCCCGAACCATTACCGAAGCCGCGCAGAAGTATGCCCGCCGCATCGGGATGGTCGCCCTAGGAACCGCTCTGTGGCTCCCCGGAGTGCTCCAGCCGGTGCTGCGTGAGACCGGAGGGGAACTCTGGTGGGATGGTCACTACACCTTCTCCTCCGCCGTGGTGCAGCTGGGGACGCCGACGATCTTCGCACTCACCGTGCTGGCCGTCGGGGAACTGACCTGGCCCCGACCTCGGGGAACCGTCCGCACTGCCCGCCTGGAGCACCGCGGAGCCCGCGCGCTGATCCCCCGCTACATGACCGGCATCGCCGGCGCCTTCCTGGCCTATAACCTGCTCATCCTGGCGACGACGCTGGCCCGTGATCCCGGATCCGCTTCCGCACAGCACCTTCTGGCAGGCTGGGCCCCCTGGCTCCTGGTCACCGTGGCTGCGGTTGCCGGGATCCTCAAACTCATCTCCGTGCGGCCTGCGGTTCCGGGCACGGCCCCGGAAGCCGACGCCGCACTCCGCCTGGCCTCAGCCCACCGGGTAATGCGCACGGCAGCCGGCGTCCTGATCATGCTGGCCTGGTCCGGGGGCGTCTTCCTCTCGAACTACCCGAACCCGCCCGGACTCAGCACAGCCGGCGAGGCACTGCGGTATGTGTCCCTCTGGATCGTTTTCGCCGGCATCCTGGCGCTGCTGGTCCGGGCACCCCGGGTTCCCCTGCCGGATCCGCCCAGCACGGGCGCCGCCGTTCCTGCTCCGTCCAGGCTCGCAGTAAAGTCGATGGCCACCAGCCTGCGCCTGAGCATTGCCGGCCCCGTAGCCGCGGCAGCAGCCGGTGCGGGTGTGCTTGCCCTGAGCTGGGGCCATCGAACGGCAGCTCCCCTGGCACTGGCAGCCGCCGCCGTGCTCTTCACCGTGCTCTGCACCGGAACGGAAATCATTCATGCCCGCCGGATCCGGCAGCACGCCCCCGGCAACGAACCGCCTGGCCCGGAGGCGCAGAACTTCCTCCGGCCGCCTCGCTGGCTCGGATGGACCGGAACGGCCGCAGCAGCACTGAGCCTCGTCGTCCTTCTCGCAACTGCGGTGCTCGGCCCCTCCGTGGACCGGGCGGCCTGGAAGTACGCCCAGGACATGGCCAGCCCGCCAGGCGCACCCGGAGCACACGGAGGACACGGAGCACCCGAGCCTGGCCCTGTTATTGCCCCGGATCCCTTCTTCGACGGGCGGTTCGCCCTGGCCACGGCACTGCTGGTCCTGCTCCTGCCACTGCTGACAGACCTGGTTTCCCGAAAAGTACTCTCCCGCCCTGCCCTGCCTGCAGACCGTGACGTTGACCTCCGCCTCCGCAGAGTTGCCCTGTTCCGGCTGACCCGCACCAGCACCGCCACGTGCCTCGCGGCGGCAGGCCTGGTCTTCTGGGACTTGTCCTCGGACAACCGCTGGGCCCACAACTACTACGCCGACATCAACCATGAACCCCCGCTGACCTGGCTCGCTCCGCTGGTCCAGCAGACGAATGCGATGGCCTCCCTGCTGCTGCTCGCCGCAATCGTCGTGGCGTGGCGCCAGTTCGGCCCGTCCCATTTCCCGGATGATCCCCGCTACACCGAGCGGGCAGACCTCCCACCGGCGCAGCGGGCATGAGCGCACAGATCCAGGTTGATCTGGCCTCTCCTGTCCCTCCGTACGAACAGATCCGTTCCCAGGTGAGCAAGCTGGCCTCCACCGGCGCCCTGGCACCGGGCGACCGGCTGCCCACCATCCGCGCCCTCGCCTCGGACCTTGGTGTTGCTCCGGGGACCGTGGCAAGGGCCTATAAGGAACTTGAAGCCGATGGAACCGTAACAGCCCTGCGCCGCCGGGGTACCGTCGTTGCCCAGCGCAGCTTCCCTCCTGCGGACGCACAAGGTTCCGCTCCCCCCGAGGTGCGCGACGCCGTCGGGCAGCTTGCCGCCGCGGCCCGCCGGCACGGTCTCAGCGATGCCTTGGTGCTCACACTGCTGGCCGAAGCTCTGGCCCCGGCCGCGCCCGCCACTAGACTGGAGCGGTGACCACCATTCCCACACCGTACGAAGACCTGCTCCGCGACATCCTGGCGCACGGCACCCCGAAATCCGACCGCACGGGCACTGGAACCCGCAGTGTCTTCGGCCGGCAGATGCGTTTTGACCTCAGCGAATCCTTCCCGCTGATCACCACCAAGCGGGTGCATTTCAAGTCCGTTGCCCTGGAGCTGCTGTGGTTCCTGCGCGGGGACTCGAATGTGCGCTGGCTGCAGGAACGCGGCGTCACCATCTGGGATGAATGGGCGGACGACGACGGCGAGCTGGGACCGGTCTACGGCGTCCAGTGGCGCTCCTGGCCCACCCCGGACGGCGGGCAGATCGACCAGATCGCCAAGCTGATCGACGGCCTGAAAAACAACCCGGACTCGCGCCGGCACATCGTCACGGCTTGGAACCCGGCTGAGGTGGAGAACATGGCGCTGCCGCCGTGCCACGCAATGTTCCAGTTCTATGTGGCCGACGGCAAACTCTCCTGCCAGCTCTACCAGCGCTCGGCGGACACCTTCCTGGGTGTGCCGTTCAACATCGCCTCCTATGCACTGCTGACGCTGATGGTGGCGCAGCAGGTGGGCCTGGCGCCGGGCGAGTTCGTCTGGACCGGCGGCGACGTGCACGTTTACGACAACCATCTGGACCAAGTCACGGAACAGCTGTCCCGCTCGCCGTTCCCGTATCCTAAACTGCGGCTGAGGCGGAAGCCTGCCAGCATTTTCGATTATGAGCTTGATGACTTCGAGGTCCTGGACTACCAGCACCACCCCGGCATCAAGGCTCCCATCGCCGTGTGAAAGGGCACCCGTCTTGACTGAATCCAACAGGTTCGCTGATTCCACCCGCTACTACCCCGTTGGCCGCGCCGGCGAGGAGGGCCTGGAACTCGATGACGCGCTGGCCGCCCGCGGCTACGGAAGCACCGGAGTGCCGCTGGTCGGCATGATCTGGGCACAGACCACCGACGGCGTGATCGGCAAGGACGGCGGAATGCCGTGGCACCTGCCCGAAGACCTTGCCCACTTCAAGGCCAGCACGCTGGGCCATCCCGTAGTGATGGGCCGGCGCACCTGGGAGTCCTTCCCCGAAGCATTCCGTCCGCTGCCGGGGCGGAAGAACATTGTGATCTCATCCCGCGAGGGACTGGCCGCCGAGCTGGAACCTGCCGGCGCCGTCGTCGTTCCCTCCCTCGAAGCTGCGCTGGAAACCGCCGAAGGCAGCGACGGCGGCGACCGCATCTGGATCGTCGGCGGTTCACAGGTCTATGCCGACGCCGAGCCGCTGGCCGATGTTGCGATTGTCACCGTAATCAACACCGAGACCGACGGCGACAGCTACGCTCCGCGGCTGGGCCCGGACTGGACCTTCAGCGGCGTCAGCCCGGCACAGGACTGGTACACGTCCGCCAACGGACTGCAGTACCGCTTCGCGCTCTGGACCCGGAACCGCAACGTAACCGAGCAGGACGGCTGAGAACCCCTGCCCTAGACTGAAGGCATGACTTCAGCAGCTTCTTCTGTTCCCACCGCGGGCTTCGTCGGCTGGCGGGGCATGGTCGGGTCCGTCCTTATGCAGCGCATGCAGGACGAAGGCGATTTCGACCTGATCAACCCCGTCTTCTTTTCCACCTCGAACGCAGGCGGCGCAGCCCCGTCCTTCGCCGCAGGTGCAGGCGCCCTGCAGGACGCCTATGACATTGAGACGCTGGCCAAGCTGCCGATTATTGTCACTACCCAGGGCGGTGATTACACCTCCGAGGTGTACCCGAAGCTGCGCGACGCCGGCTGGGACGGTCTCTGGATTGATGCCGCCTCCACGCTGCGCATGGATGACAGCGCGATCATTGTGCTGGATCCGGTCAACCGGGACGTCATTGACGCCGGTCTGGCACGCGGGGTCAAGAACTTCGTGGGCGGCAACTGCACCGTGTCCTGCATGCTCATGGGCCTGGGCGGGCTGTTCCGCAACGGGCTCGTGGAATGGGGCACCTCCATGACCTACCAGGCCGCGTCCGGCGGCGGCGCCCGGCACATGCGCGAACTGCTCAACCAGTTCGGTGCGCTGAACTCCGCCGTGGCAGCGAACCTTGCCGATCCGGCGTCGGCCATCCTTGAAATCGACCGCGCAGTGCTGGCCCAGCAGAAGAATCCGTCCATGGATTCCTCGCAGTTCGGCGTTCCGCTGGCCGGTTCCGTAATCCCGTGGATCGATGCCGACCTGGGCAACGGCCAGTCCAAGGAAGAGTGGAAGGGCGGTGCGGAGACCAACAAGATCCTCGGCCTCGGTTCCGATTCCGGCCGGATCCCCTTCGATGGGCTCTGCGTCCGCATCGGCGCCATGCGCTCGCACTCCCAGGCGCTGACCCTGAAGCTCACCGAGGACCTGTCCGTCGCCGAGATCGAGCGGATCATCGACGCGGACAACCAGTGGGCCAAGGTGGTGCCGAACACCAAGGAAGCCACCATGGAACAGCTCACCCCGGTGGCCGTGACCGGCACGCTGGATATCCCCGTGGGCCGTATCCGCAAGCTGGAAATGGGCCCGGAGTACATCAGCGCGTTCACCATCGGCGACCAGCTGCTCTGGGGTGCGGCCGAGCCGCTGCGCCGGATGCTGCGCATCGCGACCGGCAACCTCTAGGGTTTCCGCCCCCCCTCATCGAGATCACAGAAACTGCACGTTTGGAGCTCCAAATGGGCAGTTTCTGTGATCTCGATGGTTTTGTAGGCAGATGCCCGACGGCGGTGCGCTAGTCGGCGCCGACGGCGGCCGCGGCTTCCGGCACACGGTGCGGATCCGGGTCGCCTGCCCCGCTGCGCAGAAGCAGCAGTCCCGCAGCTACGGCGCAGCAGATGGCTCCCACCCAGAAGGGCGCACGCATGCCGAGCCACTGCGCAACGTGGCCCACCAGGATGGCCGAGACCGCTCCGCCGAACCAGCGCAGGAAGTTATAGCCGGCGCTGTTCACCGCCCGCGGCCCTGTGCCCGAGCTCATCGCTGTGCCGGTGAAGAGGGTGTTAAGGATGCCGGAGAAGATGCCTGAGACAACGATGCCGATCACCATGACCGTCTTGTTCCCGGCAGCCATGCCCAGCAGTACCAGCGCGTAGATGAGCACCGTAGTCACCGCTCCCCCTCGTTCACCGAACCAGCCGGCCACCTTCGGTGCCAGCACCACGGATGAGACCGCCACGCACAGGCCCCAGCCAAAGAAGACAAACCCAACGAAGAAGGCACCTTCTTCCAGCACAAACGGCGACCAGGCAATGATCGAGAAGAACGCCGCTGTGTAGAACGCCGAGCCCAGGGAAGTCATCAGCAGGTTCCGGTTGCGCAGGGCCAGGATCGGGTCGATGAGCCGGATCTTCTGCCGCGCGGACTTGTCTTTGTCCTTGGCCAGCATCGCTGTGCAGAGAATGACGCCGATCGCCATCAGCACAGCGGTTCCGGCAAAGGGCCCGCGCCAGGAAATGGTGCCCAGGGCAGCGCCCAGCAGGGGCCCGACGGCGAGCCCCACCCCGAGTGCTGCCTCATACAGCAGGATGGCTCCGGCCTGCCCGCCGGCTGCGGCACCCACAATGACAGACAGGGCCGTGGCGATGAAGAACGCGTTGCCAAGTCCCCAGACTGCCCGCAGCCACACGAGCGTCTCGATGCTGTTTGCCAGCGAGCAGGCACCCGCGGCCAGAACGATAAGCACCAGTCCGGTCACCAGGGTGCGTTTGGCGCCAAAGCGGTAGGACATCACACCCGTCAGCAGCATCGCCAGGACCTGGACTCCCAGGTAGGAGCCAAAGAGCAGGGTGGTTTCCGTGGGAGAAGCACCGAGTTCCTCGGTAATGGTGTTCAGGATCGGGTCCACCAGCCCAATGCCCATAAACGCGATCACTGCTGCGAAGGCCGTCACCCAGACTGTTTTCGGCTGGCCGCGCAGCGCGTCCGCCAGCCGGGGATGTGATGGGGCTTCCCGCCCGGTCTTACTCATATCTGTGGTGCCTTTCAAGGGATGTATTTGACCGTCGGTTGGAGGAGGGAGTCATCCGACTACGGGAGGGGTGCCGGCCTGCTGCAGGTCTTCGGTATCCGGCCCCAGGGACAGCAGCCGCACGACTGCCGGCAGGGCGTCCTGGAGCAGTTTGCGGTCCTGCTCCGGCAGGCGCTCCAGCAGCAGCGCAAAGGATTGATTCCGGCGCTCCACGAGCTGGTCCACCTGCTCCCTTCCCTTCCGGGTCAGGTCAATGACGACCGCGCGCCGATCGGCGGGGTCTGCCCGCCGTTCCACAAGGTCCAGTTTCACCAGCCCGTTGACTACGGAGGTGGCTGAGGGCAGCTGTACACCTTCAAGGGCAGCGAGCTCCCCCATCCGCATCGGGCCGCGGTCGACAAGGGTGCTCATGACAGAGGACTGCGAGGCAGTCAGGTCCCAGCCGGGGATGCGGCGGCGGCTCAGGTGGTAGAGCCGGGGCAGCATGGGCCGCAGCTGCCGGGACAGCTCAAGGGACTCATCAAAGCTCATAGTTAAAGATTCTAACTATTCGAAGCTCTAAGTTATAACCCCGCCCCGGGTTAACGCAGAAACCGCCCGTTTGGAACTCCAAACGGGCGGTTTCGCTGTTTCGGCTTGCGGGTTACAGGGAGCAGTTGATGAGCAGCGGTTCCGGATGCAGCCGGATACCAAAGCGATGCTCGACGCCGTCAGCCACCGCCCGGGCAACGGCCAGCAGGTCTGCAGCCGAGGCACTTCCGCGGTTTGTCACGGCCAGGGTGTGCTTGGCGGACAGGGACGCCCGCCCGCCGGCCAGCTCCTCCCCCGCAGTACCCGGGAGACCGAAACCCTTGCCGAAGCCTGCGTGCTCGATCAGCCAGGCGGCACTGAGCTTGACCATGCCCGGGTCGGCTACGGGATAACGCGGTGCCTCGGCGGGAAGCCGGTCAGCATCCGGTGCGGGCAGGATGGGGTTCGTGAAGAAGGATCCGGTGCTGTAGGTGTCCGGATCCGCAGGGTCCAGGACCATGCCCTTGCCGGCACGCAGCCGCAGGACCTCACGGCGAACATCGGCTGTATCGGCGCTTTCGCCGACCTCGACGCCAAGGGCGCGCGCCAGCTCCGCGTAGCGCACGGGTGCGCTGACGGTTCCCTTGGTCACGGCAAACTCAACGCTCAGGACAACGTAGCGCGGCGATCCGTTCACCGTGGTGCGCTTCAGCAGCGAATCCCGGTAGCCGAACTCCAGTTCAGCGGCGCCGAACCGGCGGCGCGAGCGTTCCTGCCGGTCCCAGGCCAGCACCGATACGATGCTGTGCGAAACGTCGGCGCCGTAGGCACCCACGTTCTGCACCGGCGTCGCGCCGGCCAGCCCCGGAATGCCGGAGAGCGCTTCAAGTCCGGCGTAGCCTTCGGCCACTGTCCGGGCCACCAGGTCGTCCCACGGGTGTCCGGCCTGGACGTCGACGACGGCGGTGCCGCCGTCGCCTTCGCGGAACTCGATGCCCTGGTTGCCGACATGCACCACTGCCCCGGCAAAACCGTCATCGGAAATAAGCAGGTTCGAACCGCCGCCGACGAGCAGCAGAGGTTCGGATGCTTCGTCGGCCGCCCGCACCATCGAGACGAGTTCATCGGCGGTTTCGGCGTTCAGGTAACGCCGTGCCGGTCCGCCCACGCGGGACGTGGTCAGGGATGCAAGCTGCATCGAGGTCAGGGCGCTCACCAGACCCGTACAACCGCCTGTGCCTTGACCAGCACCTTCTGCCCGTTGAACGTCACCGTCAGGTCAATCCGCGCGGTGGAGTTGTCAGCGTCGACGGCACCGACCGTGCCGGTGATTTCGACGGCGGCACCCGGGGCGTCGTCGACGTCCTCCACGGTGACCGGGCGGGTGAAGCGGGTCTGGTAATCCAGGACGGCGCCCGGATCCCCGATCCAGTCGGTGACCAGCTGGACGGCTGCCCCCATGGTGAACATGCCGTGCGCAATGACGCCGGGCAGGTCCACGGACCGGGCGAAGCGTTCGTTCCAGTGGATTGGATTGAAGTCTCCGGAGGCGCCGGCGTAGCGGACCAGGTCCGCCCGGCTGATTTCCAGAGTGGTGCGGCCGATTTCCTGCCCGGTCTGCAGTTCGCTGAGTGCAATCGACATGGCTACTTGCCCTCTCCCCGGACGAGGATGGATGAGACCGTGGTGGCGACTTTCTCGCCTTCCACGGTGGAGATTTCCGCGCGGGTAGTGACCAGGGCGCCGTCGCCCATCGCCCGCACATTGTCTACGTGGAGTTCAGCCAGCAGTTCATCGCCGGCCACGATCGGGCGGTGGTGGGTGAAGCGCTGGTCTGCGTGGACCACGCGGGAGAAGTCGATGCCGGCTTCCGGGTCCCGGATCAGCTGGGCGTCGGCCTGCTGGGCCACGATGATCGCGAAGGTGGGCGGAGCGACGAGGTCGGCGTAGCCGAGGTCCTGCGCTGCGGCGACCTCGAAGTGGGCAGGGCTGGTGGCTTTCACGGCCCGGGCGAACTCCCGGATTTTTTCCCGGCCCACCTGATAGGACCCGGGGGGGGGGGGGGGGGGGCCCCCCCCCCCCCCCCAGCTCGGGGTTGATGCTCATTTGTTTCCCTTCATCCGGCGTCGGGCGTCACGGGCTCGCACCACCATACCGCTCAGGTGAACGCTCATGCCCACAACGATCACCGGCAGGGCCAGGTACATGATGACTTGCTGGTTGGTCACCGCACCCAGAAGGACCATCAGGATTCCCGCGCCGGTCACCGAAAGTGCAATGACGACGAGGCGGCGGTAGAGCGGAGAACCGGTTTCCCAGGGGGTGTTAAGCATGGCTTCAGAATACAGTCGCGGCACCGGCGCTGCCGAAACGGCGGTGCTGGGCGGAAGCTTTAGAAGAGCGGCTGCTGGAGCGCAGGCAGGTTGGTCGCAAAGGCACCGAGCTCGATCCGCTGCCCTTTCAGGGCGGTGAGGTCGGCCAGGAAGTGAAGTCCGGCGTCGTCAGTGGCCGTGAGCGCGGTGCTGCCCAGCATCCCGCGGATACGAAGGCCGTGGTCCCCGGTGGACAGCGCCAGGGGGTACAGCCCGGGAGCGTCCTCTTCCAGGACCGTTGCGAAGGCCGCAGGGCGGGGCCAGGATTCCTTGACCACCTCGAATCCCTCCGGGTCCCGGTCGAACAGGACTGCCCTGGCGCCGTCGGCGTGGCCCGCGTTGATGGCCCGGAGTTCTTCGTCGGGCAGCGGCGTGGCCAGGGCAGCGCACTTGTGTCCGGCGCGAACAGCCTGCGGCAGGCCAAGTGCTGCGGAAATCTCGTCTTCCAGGACCCGGACCTGCAGCCCGTTGGCAGCGCGGGCCACGTACTGGCCGGCGAGCGCTCCCTGCTCGGTCAGGCGCAGGATCTTCCTCCGGTCTGCTGCGGTGCCAACCTTGGTGGTCCCGTCCGCGAAGGTGGCGATGTAGAGCCACTGCGGCCGGGCGAGGTAGCTGCGCAGCCCGGCGGGCAGTCCACCGCCGCGGTGGCTGTTGTGCACCAGCCGGCCTTCATCCTGGAAGAAGCACCGCTTGCACTGGTAGCCCCGCTCCGCGGCGGCATTGCCCGGGCAGGGCTGGTTCTTCCGCCCGTCGTCCCGGACCAGTTCGTAGCCCAGGCAGTAGCGCGCTGCCTCGGACCGGATCCGGAAGCGCAGTTCCGCTCCGGGCGCGAGCCTCAGCATCGACCTTCCGCCGGGCTGGAGAAGGCGCAGGAAAGCTCCCTCTTCGTCCCACGCTGTGCCGCCGCACAGGTACATGGAGTTCGTCATGCGGCAATGGCCTCCGGAAGCTAGGGGTTCCTTTTCACGGTACCGCACGGGCCGGGACTGCCCCAGACGCCGCTTACCGCCGGGACCTGCGGGCAGCCAGACGCGCCAGCAGGTGCTCCTCTGCGTCGACACCGGGGGTAATCCCGGACGGAATCCGGAAGAGGAACACCAAGCCAAGCGCCCACCAGAGCCCGAACATCAGCCACGGTGCAGCGCCGAGGGCAGCGGGCATCCCGGGAAGGTAAAGCGAGAGCAGGCCCAGGCAGAGGAGGAACGCCGCCAGCCCGATGATCCGCCCGCCGTTGCCCCGGCCGCCGATCCGCAGCGGACGCTCCATGTTCGGTTCACGCACCCGCAGCAGCACAAACACCAGGGACACCATCGCGTAGGCAATCACGATGCTGGGGGAACCTGAGTCCACCAGCCAGCCGAGCATGTTCTGGCCAAAGAACGGGGCCAGCACGGAGATGCCGCCAATGAACAGCAGGGCATTGGCCGGGGTGCGGTACTTCGGGTGCAGTTTCCCGAACCAGGCCGGCAGCATGCCGGAGCGCGCCATCGAGTACATCAGCCGCGACGCACCGAGCAGCAGGGAGTTCCAGGACGTGAGGATGCCGGCAATACCTCCGGCGATCAGCACCTTGGCCATGGTGTCGCTGTTGAACAGCGCGCCCATTGCATCGGCAGTGGCGATGTCCGTGGCAGCGAGGTCCGCGGCGGGCATGGCGGAGGCCGTGGTGAGGATGGTGCCCACGTACCAGACCGTGGCGAGCATAACGGCAATGACCACCAGCCGCCCGATCTGCCGGGGCGGAATCCTGGTCTCTTCGGCGGACTGGGGAATAACGTCAAAGCCGACGAACATAAACGGAACCACCACCAGGACGGCGAAGAACCCGCCCATGCCGCCGGTGAAGAACGGTTCCATGTTCGCGGCCGAGCCGCCGGTGAAGGAGCCGAACACCAGCATGAGTCCCACGATGAGCAGCAGCAAAACGACGAAGGTCTGCGCGAATCCGGCCTGTTTCACGCCAAGGATGTTGATCCCGGTAATTACGACGGCGGCGATCACCCCTACCAGCGCCCAGGTCAGGTGCACCTGGTCCCCCGCCACTTCCCAGAGGGGCACGGCGTTGAGGTTGGGGAACAGGTACGTCGCGGTCCGGGGAAGGGCCACGGCCTCGAACGCGACAATGCTGATGTATCCGCCGGTAATCGCCCAGGACCCGATGAAGGACCAGCGCGGTCCCATTCCACGGAGGAGGTAGTTGTGCTCTCCGCCGGCCTTGGGCATCGCCGCGACCAGTTCAGCGTAGGTCAGTCCCACTACTGCCATAATCAGGCCGCCGGCTGCCATGGCGAGGGCTGCACCCATGGTTCCGGCTGAGGATATCCAGTCGCCGGTGAGCACCACCCAGCCGAAGCCGATCATGGCTCCGAATCCGAGTGCCAGGACGTCCCAGTTGCCCAGGACCTTCAACAGGGACGGTTCGGCCTGTCCGGCGTCCACTTCTGATCGAGCCATTCGTTTACCCCTTTTGTTTGCAGTGCCATGAGCGGTGCGTGCGAAGGTGGTGCAGAACTAACGGTCAGCCGGTGGAGCCGGCCGGTGTCTCTTAGCTGAGCGGCCCCTGGCCGGGAGTGCCTCCGCGCAGGTAGACGGTGGTGGTGTGGGTGAAGAACTCCTTAGCAGACTGGCCCTGTTCCTTGGGCCCGTAGCCGGACTTCCGGGCACCGCCAAACGGCACATGGGGGTCGGCGCCGGCTGATTCAGAGTTCACATGCAGGATGCCGACGTCGATGCCCTCCACGGCGTCAAGGACACGGGTGACGTCCTGGGTGAAAACCGCGGCCGAGAGGCCGTACTCTCCCTGGCCTGCCCATTCGAAGGCCTGGGCCGCGCTGGAGGCGCGGCGGAAGGCGAGCACCGGTCCGAAGAACTCCTCCGTCCAGGCCGGATTGGACTCCGCGGCGTCCGCGTCTGCGGGCAGTTCCAGAATGGCCGGCGGAACGAACGCCGACTCAGTCCCCGCGCCGTCGGGCATGCTGCCCTGGAACAGCAGACGGGCACCGCCGGAGAGGGCAGCATCAATTCCAGCACGCACGTCCTGGGCGGCCGCGGCAGACACGAGCGGCCCCATCTGCACTGACGTCCCCGTCGGGTCCCCCGTGTTCCAGTCCCCGAGCCGGGCAGTGAGGCGGGCCAGGAAGTCCCCGGCCACCGATTCCTCCACGATGAGGCGCGACGTTGCCGTGCACTTCTGGCCGGTGGACCGGAAGGCGCCGAACAGCACCTGTTCGGCGGCCAGGTCCAGGTCAGCGCCGGCAAGCACAACGGCGGCGTTCTTGCCGCCCATTTCCGCCTGGACCGGAACGCCTCGGGCAGCACCGGCGGCGGTGAGGCAGCGGCCGACTCCGGTGGAGCCGGTGAAGGTCAGCCCGTCCAGCAGCGGGTGTTCCACCAGGGCGGTGCCAAGTTTGCCGGGCCCCATCACCAGGTTCAGCACGCCCTTGGGCAGTCCGGCCTCGTCCAGGGCCTCCGCGAGGCGCTGCGCCAGAAGGGGTACGGTGCTGGCCGGTTTCCAGACCACGGTGTTGCCGTAGGCCAGCGCCGGGGCGATCTTCCACGCCGGAATGGCTATGGGGAAGTTGAAGGGCGTGACGACGCCGATCACGCCCAGCGGCTTGCGGACCACCAGGATCTGCTCTCCGCGCCGCGGCGAAGAGAACACCTCTCCGGCAGCACGGTCTCCCTCATTTCCGTAATAGCGCAGGATCTGCGCAGCGCGGAGCACCTCTCCCCTGCCCTCGGCGAGGGTCTTGCCCTCCTCACGCGCGAGCTCCAGGCCCAGCTCATCCGCTGCCGCTTCCAGCAGGCCGGCGGCACGCAGCAGGACGGCGCCGCGTTCGTGCATGGGCACAGACGCCCAGGCACGCGCAGCATCAGCGGCAGCTTCGACGGCCCGTTCCAGCTGCTCCGGGGAGGCCTGCTTTCCGACGGCCACCGTTTCTGCGGGCCGGGCGGGGTTGGACGAGACAAGGTCCGGGCCGCCGCCGTCTTCCCATTTTCCGGCGATGAACTGCCGCAGTTCGGCGGCGGGGGTGGTGCTGGCCAAGGGCTTCTCCTGTGTTCTGTGGACCGGTGCGGTTAGCGGAAGGCGGGGACGCCGGTGAGGTGCTGGCCGAGGATGAGCGTGTGTACCTCGTCCGTGCCCTCGTAGGTGCGCACTGATTCAAGGTTGTTCGCGTGGCGCAGCGGCGAGTAGTCCAGCGTGATGCCGTTGCCGCCCAGGATCGTCCGCGCTTCCCTGGCGATCGCGATGGCTTCGCGGACGTTGTTCAGTTTGCCCACGGAGATCTGGTGGTTCTGCAGGGTGCCCGCGTCCTTGAGCCTGCCCAGATGCAGGGCAAGCAGGAACCCCTTGTTGATTTCCAAGGCCATGTCCACGAGCTTCTGCTGGGTGAGCTGGTAACCGGCCAGGGGCTTGTCGAACTGCAGCCGCTCCTTGGAGTAGGCCAGCGCAGCTTCGAAGGAATCCCGGGCCGCGCCCATGGATCCCCAGATGATTCCGTAGCGTGCCTCGTTGAGGCAGGAGAACGGGCCGCGCAGTCCGCGTGCCCCGGGCAGAATCGCGTCGGCGGGCAGGCGCACGTCGCTGAGCTCGATTTCGCACTGGATGCTGGCCCGCATGGACAGCTTGGGCTCAATCGGCGTTGCGGTGTAGCCCGCAGTTTCCGTGGGAACCACAAAACCCCGGATTCCCTCCTCGGTCTGTGCCCAGATCACTGCCACCGAGGCAACGTTGGCCAGCCCGATCCAGCGTTTGGTGCCGTTGAGGACCCAGTCGCCGCCGTCGCGCCGGGCGAAGGTCTTCATCGCCGAGGGATCGGAGCCGGCCGTCGGCTCGGTGAGGCCAAAGCAGCCAATTTCCTCGCCGCGGGCCATGCCAGGCAGCCAGCGGCTCTTCTGGTCCTCGGAACCCCACTTGGAGATGGCGCTCATGGCAAGCGACCCCTGGACGGAGACGAAGGTGCGCAGCCCCGAATCCCCGGCTTCAAGCTCTGCTCCGGCCAGACCGTATTCGACCGCGGAACGGCCGCCGCAGCCGTAGCCGTGCAGGTGCATCCCCAGCAGCCCCAGCCTGCCCATTTCCGGAACGATCTCCCGCGGGAAATGCGCGGCTTCGAACCAGCCTGCGATGTTGGGCCGGATGGCTTCGTCCACAAAACTGCGGACCTTCGCACGCAGTGCCAGTTCTTCGCTGCTGAGCAGGGAATCGAAGCTGATCAGATCCGAGGGATCCAGGGTTTGGGTGGCCGGGGTTGCTGTGGTGCTCATGGGGTTCTTCTCTTTCGGACTGCCGGCGGCGGCCGGCGGGGTTTGGGCAGGGAAGGCTGTGAGGTGTTAGGACTCGGCTGTGCCGGCGGTTTCCAGGATTGCAGTGCGCAGAACCTGGAGCCCGTCCCGCAGCAGCTCCGGACCGATGACCAGCGGAGGCAGCAGGCGGATGACGTTGCCGTAGGTGCCGCAGGTCAGGGTCAGGACACCCCGGGCGTGGCAGGCGGCGGAGATAGCCTGGGCCAGATCAGGCCGCGGTTCGAGGCTGCCGGAATCGGCGAACTCAAGGGCGAGCATCGCTCCCCTGCCACGGAACTGCGCAAGGGCAGGCACACTTTCAACCAGGGGTTCCAGGACTTCCCGGGCAGTGTCTTCAATGGCCCGGGCGCTGGCCAGGAGGCGGCCGTCCTCAAACTCCTCGAAGACAGCGAGCGCGGCTTCACAGGCCAGCGGGTTGCCGGCGTAGGTTCCGCCCAGGCCGCCGGTGTGCACGGCGTTCATCAGCTCCGCCCGGCCGGTGACGGCCGAAAGCGGAAGACCGCCGGCCAAAGCCTTGGCGCTGAGCGTGATATCTCCGGCGACACCCTCGTGTTCGCTGGCAAACAGCTGTCCGGTGCGGCCCATGCCGGCCTGGATTTCGTCCATCACAAGGACAATTCCGTGCTTGTCCGCGAGCGCGCGCAGACCCTGCAGGAAGCCCGGGGCGGGAACCACAAAACCGCCCTCGCCCTGGATGGGCTCGATCACCATGGCGGCAAAGGTTTCCGCGCCGTGCTCGGCGAGCAGCTGCTCGACTCCGGCCAGCGCGGCATCGGCAGCCCCGGCACCCGGCCGTTCTGCGCGGGCCGGGCGCAGCGGATTGGCCGAGGGAGCGCGCTTCACCTGATCCGGCAGCGGGCCGAAATTCAGCCGGTAGGGGTTCTCCTTGGCCGTCATGGCCATGGTGAGCAGGCTGCGGCCGTGGTAAGCCTCGTCAAACACCAGGATGTTGGGCCGGCCGGTAGCGGGCGCGGGCAATTTTGACGGCGTTTTCCACGGCTTCTGCGCCGGTGGAGAACAGGGCCGTGCGCTTCTGGAAATTCCCGGGGGTGTGTTCGTTCAGCCAGCGGCAGACCTGTGTGAAGGAATCGTATTCCGTGACCATAAAGCAGGTGTGCGTGAACTTTTCGAGCTGCGCCGCAACACGCTCCCGGACCCGGGCGTTGGCCGCGCCCACACTTGTCACTGCAATTCCCGAGGCGAAGTCAATCAGACGGTTCCCGTCCACGTCCTGCAGGATCCCGCCGTCGGCCCGCTCGATGAAGACCGGCAGGGCGGTGCCGAATCCGGAACTCACCTGATCCTGGCGCTGCGCGTGCAGCTCGCGGGAACGCGGCCCTGGAACCGCGGTTTCGAGGTGTCGGGACTGCTGCAGCGTGGTTTCAGCGGCAGGGGCGGTGGAAGTCATGAGCACACGCTACGGACGGGTGCGACATGCGTCATTGAACATTCCGGCCAAATTTGGGCCGGATACCGGATGATTTATCCCATGGTTTCCCTTTCTGAGCTCTGCGCCGTTCTCGGAACGCATCTGGTTCCCGTCAACGGCCGCTCCCTGCCGGCCCGTGAGCTGTCCGGCGTCCACGTCTCGGAGCTTGTGGATCCCACCCCCTATCTCGACGGCGGGGAGCTGCTGCTGACCACCGGCATGCCGCTGGGCGGCAACCCTGCAGCGACCCGGCAGTACGTCGAGCGCCTCCGGTCCAGGGGCGTCCATGCACTAGGCATCGGGCTGGGTCCCTGGCTGGCCGAAGTCCCGGAGTATCTCTGTGCTGCCTGCGACGAAGCGCAGATCCATCTGCTCGCCGTTCCCGACGGCGTTCCCTTCCAGAACGTCTCCCGGTCCTACTGGGCACTCTCCGCCCGCAGCGGGCAGGCGGAGCTGATGGGCAGTCTGGGTACCCAGACGTCGCTCGCGCAGGCGGCGATGCGCCCCGGAGGTGCCGCCGCCGTCATCCGCGGCCTTGCCCAGGCTCTGGGCGGCTGGGCGGCCTTCCTTCCTTCTTCCGGAACTGAGCCCGTCCGGTACTGGCCGGAGAGCACGGGCGCCCTGTTGCCGCTGCTGCGCGAAGAGACACTTCGGCTCAACCGTGCCGGCACCCATTCGGCAGCGACGTTCGAACTGCACGGCCAGCCGGTGGTTGAGTACCCCATTGCTGCCGGCGGCCGGATTCACGGATTCCTGGCTGTGGGTCCGGGACGCAAGCTCGCGGCCCCGGACCGGCAGGTCATCATGACCGTCTGCACGCTCCTGGCGCTGAAGGCCCGCCAGCGGGAGGCAGCATCCGGTGCTGCCGCCGTGCTGGAGGGTGCTGTTGCCAAGCTGGTGCTCCACGGCCATACGGAGGCCGCGCGGATTCTGGCCGAAGACGCCGGGCATCCCGAGCTTCCTCGGCGCGTCCGGGTCCTGGCGCTGGCAGCAGGTCCGGGTGCCGGGGAGGGGCCGCAGACCGGGGCGGAGGACCTGCTGGGAGCAGCGCCGGCCCTGAAGCCGGCACCCGGGGTTCCCCCGCTTCCAGAGCAGCTGTCCGGGTGCCCACTGCGCCACGAGCGCGACGGCGTGCTGTACGTCCTGCTGTCCGCGGAGGACTGCCCGCAGCGGGAAACCCGGATCCCGGCGGCTCAGATGCCGGAGCTCTCCGGAGCCGTCAGCGATCCGGTTAGCCTGGCAGAGGTGCCCGGCGTACTGCCCGGACTGCGCCGGGCCCTGGCCCAGGCTGCGGCCGGCACGCTCGCCGGAACAGCCGGTCCCGCCCACGCTGCTGCAGAGGCCTGGGTACGGACGCTCACCGCATATCCCCGGGCAGATCTGGCGGGAACCGTCACTGAGTATTTGCGTCACCGCGGCCACTGGGAGAACGCGTCCCGGGCCCTGGGTGTGCACCGGAACTCGCTGCGCCACCGCATCGCGCTGGCGTCTTCCCTGCTGGGTGTGGACCTGGATGATCCGGATGTCTTCGCACCGCTGTGGCTGGAGCTGCGTCAGCGCGAGAGGTAGTCCTCCGGCTCCTGCACTGCGCCAGGTTCCCGGAGCCAGTTCAGGACCGCTTCGGTGTGCTGTCCCAGCCGCGGCGGGGCTTCGGCCCGCGGAGCCAGCGGCGGCTCCCACTGGGCCGGGTGCCGGATCTGCTTACCTGCCGGGGCGCCGTCGGCGTCCCTGACTTCAAGCACCGGCTCCAGGCCCAGGGATTCCGCGAAGACGATTCCCTCATCGATGCCGGAGACCTTGCCCGCCGGTATCCCGGCGCGGCTCAGCCGTTCCTGCCAGTGTGCGGCCGGTGCCGCTGCCAGGCAGTGCTCGAGCAGCGGGATCAGCGTCTCCCGGTTCTGTACCCGCGCACTGTTGGTGGCGAACCGCTCATCGGCTGCCAGTTCCGGGGCATCCAGTTCCCGCGCCAGCCGGGCGAACTGTGCATCATTGCCGCAAGCCACGGCCAGCGGAACGTCGGCACAGGCCAGCAGCTGGTACGGGACGATCGAGGGGTGGGCGTTACCCATGGGGCCCGGCACCACGCCGGCTCCGAGGTAGGCCTGTGCCTGGTTGGCCAGCGCACCCTGCAGGCTGGAGAGCAGGTTCAGCCGGATGTGGCTGCCGCGGCCGGTGGCCCTGCGGGACTGCAGTGCCGCCAGGACGGCGATGGTGGTGTCTTTGGCCGTCAGCACGTCCACGAGCGCAACTCCGGCTTTCAGCGGCGTTCCGCCTGCCTCGCCGGTGATGCTCATCAAGCCGCCGAGGGCCTGCACTACAAAGTCGTAGCCGGGCAGCCCGCGTCCCCCGCCGTCCCCGAAACCGGAAATCGAGGCGTACACCAGTCCCGGATTCGCGTCGCTCAGTTCCGCATAGCCCAGCCCCAGCCGGTCCATCCCGCCGGGTTTGAAGTTCTCCACCAGCACGTCTGCCCGCAGCGCCAGTTCCCGGGCGAGCTGCCTGCCGTGTTCATCGCCAAGATCCAGGCAGACCGATTCCTTGTTCCGGTTCACGGACTCGAAGTAGGTTGCGCCGGTGGCGGACCAGGGCGGGCCCCAGCTGCGGGTGTCATCCCCGCTTTCCGGGCGTTCCACCTTGATGACCCGCGCGCCGAGGTCCGCCAGCGTCATGGTGCACAGCGGGCCGGCAAGGACCCGGGAGAAGTCAGCTACCAGGATTCCTTCAAGCGGACGCTGGCCCGCCGGTGTGTTCTCAGTGTCTGCCACAGCTTCGCTCCCCTGTTCCCTGCCCGGGGTTTCCACGGGCTCCGGTATGGACGGTTTTCACCACCCTAGGTACTCAGGGAAAAAAGCACTTGGACATCTCATCCAATCCGCTGGTCAACCCGTACATCCGCTGCGGGGTCCGGACAGCACTCCGCCCCGGCGGCCGTGGGCATCCGGGGCGGAGTGGAAGAGAGGAACGTCAGGCGTGCTGGCCTGCGTGCTGCCCTTCGGAGATTTCTTCGACCACCTTGGCGTTGAACGCCTCGAGGTCATCCGGGGTGCGGCTGGTAACCAGGCCCTGGTCCACCACCACTTCCTCGTCACTCCAGTTGGCGCCGGCGTTGCGCAGGTCGGTGGCGAGGGTATGGAAGGACGTGAGGTCCCGGCCCTTCACTACTTCTGCGTCGATCAGCAGCCACGGTCCGTGGCAGATCGCTGCAACCGGCTTGCCCGCTTCGAAGAAGTCCCGGGCGAACCGCTGGGCGTCCTTGTTGACGCGCAGATAGTCTGCGTTGACGACGCCGCCGGGGAGCACAAGTGCGTCAAAGTCCGCAGCATTGGCATCCGCTACGTCCAGGTCCACGGTGAACGTGTCGCCCTTGTCCACCCCGTTGAAGCCCTGGAGCGTGCCGCTGGCCGGGGAGACCAGGACCGGCGATCCGCCGGCTTCCTGGACTGCCTGCCAGGGGCTGGTGAGTTCAATCTGCTCCACACCGTCCGTGAGCAGGAAAGCGACCTTCTTGCCGGAAATATCATGTGCTGACATTTTGCCTCCGTTCGTGGTCTGGCGGTCCGGTCTGAACCGCCGCTGCCTCCTACCCTAGGAAAAAGAGGGGATACTAAGCAAGCTGATCTTTCTAAAGGCCTTCGGCAACTGCGGCGGCTGCCTTCAGCCAGGCGCGCTGGGTGGCAGGGCGCAGACTGGCGTAGCGGATCTGCCCCTTCACCAGTGCCGGGTCGTACGGGATGGTCACCGCGGCCCGCGCCAGCACCTTGAAGGCCTCGGCCACTCTGCGGGCCTGCGCTTCAGTGCCGTTGCGGTCCGCTTGGGAAACGATGACGACGGCGCCGCGCGCCAGTTCGGCGTACCGGCCTCCGCGTTCCTGGAGCGCTTCGAGCAGCAGCGCGCCTGCCTCGGCATGCTCTTCCACCGTGGTGGTGGCAATCACCAGCTGGTCGGTGTGATCGATCATCCGCAGCCAGCGCTCAGCACTTTCATCGTTGCCCGAATCCACGATGTTCAGGCGGAAGTACTTTGAGGCCACGGCGTGCAGGGCGTCAAAGTCCGCCCTGGTGACCTTCTGCTCGCTGGCGAGCACGTTCGGGTTGGAGCGCAGGACGTCGTACTTGTCATCCGTCTGGTGGTGGACGAACCTTGCCAGCATGGCCGACTGCGCCGCCGGGGAGAGCAGCAGCCCGGTTTCCGGCAGCAGGTCCATGACCGTCGCATCATGCTGAGCCTGCTCGGTACGCCAGCCCAGGGTGCCGCGGGTTTCATTGTTGTCCCACGCCAGGACGGGGCCGCCGCCGTTACGGGCAAAGATGGCAGCTAGCATCACGGTGGTGGGAGTCTTGTTCGCCCCGCCTTTGCCGTTGACCACGGAGATGGTGCGCGGCCCCGGCCAGTGCTGGCTGACGGTACGGGTGTCCTGCCGTTCATCGAGCTCGCGGGCCGAGGGGGCAATCCGGATGCCCAGCGAGGCGAGGAATCCGCGGAATCCGCGGGTAGCCGGAATCTTGGCCGTCTGGGTGTCCAGGAAGGTGGCCCGGCGGACGTCGTTGGGTTCACCGCGTACTGCCAGGCGGGTTCGCTCCCGCAGACCAGAGGGCATCAGTACCGGTTCAAGGGGCAGCCCGGAGGGGTGCAGTGCCCGCCGTTCGGGCTCCTGGGCTGCTGGCCGGGGATCCAGGTCCTGCTCCGGCTGGGCGAGTTCGGGTTCGATGGCTGTTTCATTTCCGTTCGGCGCAGCATCATCCGCTGCAGCGTTTTGGGTTTCCTGCCCGGATCCGGCGGGCGGCGCTACGGGCAGTTCGGGAAGTACGACGGGGCGCCTCTTCTCAGTCGGTTCCTCAGTCGCCGATTCCAGCTCAGTCCCGGTTTCCAGCTCAGTCCCGGCACCCAGCTCAGCCGCCGGTTCCGGTTCAGCCGCCGGTTCCGGTTCGAGCCCGGCCTCCAATTCAGTCGGTTCCAGCTCAGCCGGTTCCGCTGCGGGAGCAAGCGCTTCCGGCACGGGCTGCGCCTCGGATTCGTGCTGGTCCTCCTCTATTTCCGGGATGAGGACCGATGCAGGACGGGCTTCAGCGTCGGTTGTGGCCTTCGGCACTGACTGCAGTTCGCCGTCCGCCGGCACTTGCGCTGCCGCGGAATTCCCGGAGCCCTCTGACTGCTCTCCCGGCAGGGACTCTTCCAGCACACTCCCGCCGTGTTCAGGTTGCTGCTCAATCAGCGGAACCAGTGGCCGCCCGGAAGAAGCCGGGTCTCCTCCCGCACGGTGGGGTGCCGCGGCGTCCCAGGACCGCAGTTCCGCCCTGGCCCGGCGGCGGGTCAGCGGCTGCTCACCGTCCGGAGTCTCCGCCGCACCGGGTGCAGCCGGCCCGGCCGGCGGCACCGGAGACCGGGGACGCTCCCGTGCTCCGTCCACGGCAACGCCGGACCCGTCGGAATTCTGCGCTGCACGCAGGGCGCGCCGGCTTGGCAGGGGCTGCTCAGCAGGGGCAGGAGTGTTCTCTGTCATCGGGTCTGCATCTTTCGTTCCGTGCTCGGGCGATTGACTTAGGACGGCGCTCTTGAAGTGATCCTACAAGCCGCCCGGTTGCGCCCGGGCGGTGCACTGCGTGTTCCCAGGGCACTTTCTTTGGCGGGGGCCGTCCTGCCGGCGGTGCCCGGCGCCGCAGAGCGGCCGTGCAGCGATCCCGGAAAACAGAAAACCCCCGGGAAGATCCCGGGGGTTTTTCTCTGTAGCGGTGGGGAGGCTCGATCTCCCGACCTCACGATTATGAGTCGTGCGCTCTAACCAACTGAGCTACACCGCCATAAATGAGTCAAGCCCGCGTGCTTCGCCTAATGTTGAACAACAGGCTTACAAACGCGGACCCTCCCATTGAGAGCCCCGACCGGGAATCGATCCCGGGACCTCCATCTTACCAAGATGGCGCTCTACCACTGAGCTATCGGGGCATCGCCCCTCACCGGGGCAACGACATAAGACTCTACCAGCACTTTCTCCGCATCACGAAATCGATTCGGGCCAAACTGGCCATCTGTGACCGAAGACACTGTTTGTGCAGGTCAGCTGCCCGTCTTGCCGCCTTCTCAGGGATCACGAACGTAGACTAAGTGACAGGGAACAACAGGGTTTCCGACCGCCGTTTCCCCCGCCGGCAGGATTAGATTCTTACAGGAGTGCGCGGATGCCTAGGCAAATGGGTCCAGGGACGGTTGTGGGCGGCAGATACCGCCTGCAGGAACGGATCGGCTACGGGTCCATGGGATCCGTTCACCGCGCCGTGGATGAACTGCTGGGCCGCGAAGTTGCCGTGAAGCTTATTGCTTCCCTCGCCCGCACGGAAGAAGAACGCAGCCGGAACGAGGCCGAAGCCAAGGTGCTGGCCCAGCTCAACCACCACAGCCTGATCACACTGTTCGACGCCGGCACCGAGGTGTCGCCGTCGGGCACCTCAATCGTGTGGCTGGCCATGGAGCTGGTCCAGGGGTCCGATCTGAGCCGAAGGCTGGCAAAGGGCAAGCTGCCGGCCCGGCAGGTGGCCTACCTCGCCTATGACCTGGCGATCGGGCTGGACTACATGCACCGCGGCGGCATTGTGCACCGGGACATCAAGCCTGCCAATATCCTGCTCTTCGATTACCGCGAGGACGAGACCAGGCTGCGTGCCAAGCTGACGGACTTTGGTGTCGCGCAGATGGCCGGCGACCCCAATCCGCAGGGTGACGAGTTCACCGGGACTGCCGGGTTCATGAGCCCGGAGCAGGTTCGGTCCGAACCTGCCGGTCCGCACAGCGATGTCTACTCACTGGGCCTGGTGCTGCTCCGCTGCCTGACCGGAGAACGGGCCTTCCCCGGCATGGCGGTGGAAAGCGCCCTGGCACGCCTGTTCCGCGGCCCGGACATCCCGGACTCCCTGGGACCAGAGTGGGTTGGAATTCTCCGGGCCATGACGGCCCTGGAGCCGGCTGAGCGGCCCTCCGCCCACGAAGTCTCCGAGGTTATGCAGGATCTCACCAGGGCGGGCCGGGGACGGCGCAGTACCGAGGCGTTCGAAGATCCTGAGCGTGTCCGTGCAGCCGATGAACTGGGAGCCTCAGCCGAAGCAGAAGGGGACCCGGTGCTGGACCGGATCACTGCCCTCACCGCCCGGCTGCTGGGCGTTCCCGTAGCGGCCGTCTCAATCGTCGGCGGCGGCCAGGTCTGGACGATGTCCGGCAGCGGCACGAACCGCGGCTCGGCGGGCTCCGGCGAATCCCTCTGCCCGGTAACCGTCCGCGAGAATGCCCCGTTCATAGTCGATGACGTGCAGCACGACCCGCGCACCGCCGAAGACCCGCTGGTGGCGGCTTCGCCGGGCTTCGGGTTCTATGCCGGTGTACCGCTGCGCAACACCGACGGCCTTGCCCTTGGCACCCTCTGTGTCATGGACCGCAGGGCGCGCAGCCTCACCGGGGAGCAGGAAGCCACCCTGCGCGACCTCGCTGCGCTGGCAGCCGATGTGCTGCAGCTGCGCAGGGATGCCAGGGACGCCAGGGACGCCGCTGAGTTCCTGAACGGCGAACCTGCTGTGGCAGACTGACTCGGAACCGCGCCGAAAGGCGGCACCGCTCAAAGGGGAGCCCAGCATGGACCAAGGCACCAATCCAGCCGTTCCGGCAGCATGGGAGTTCATGGTCACCGCCATGGCAGCAGTGATCCTGGCGCTGACAGTCGCTGCGGTTATTTCCCTGGCCCGGGACCGGGCCCTGACTCCAGGCACGAAGTTCCTGTGCCTGCTCGGCATCCTTGGGTTTCCTGTCCTGGGGCCAGGCGTATGGTTCTTCCACCTCTACCGTGTCCGGCGCAGCCGCCGCGTAAACCGGACAGAACCCGCGTCCCCGGCGGCAAACCGGCAGCGCCAAGGGCGTTAAACGCAGGTTGGGTGCCCCCTTCCGGGGACACCCAACCGTTAGTCACTCTTAGTCGCGGAAACGCGGCTTGCGCGCACCGGCAGCGGCACCGGCCGGCTTGCTGAAGCTGCGGTCGCCGTCGAACTTCTTCTTGTACGGGCGGTCCGAGCCGCGGTCACCGAAGGACCGCTCGCCGTCGCGCTTCTTGAAGTCCTTCTTGAAACCGCGGTCAGCGCGGTCGTAGGAGCCGCCTTCGCGGGACGGACGGCGTCCCTTGTCCAGCTCCAGGTGGATCAGCTCGCCGCCGATCCGGGTGCGGGACAGGGCGCGCAGCTGGTCCTTGGAAAGGTCAGCCGGCAGTTCCACGAGGGTGTGGTCAGCACGGATGTCGATGCCGCCGATCTGCGAGGAGGACAGGCCGCCCTCGTTCGCGATGGCGCCGACAATCGAACCGGGCATAACGCGCTGGCGGCGTCCGACGGCGATGCGGTAGGTCGCGTTGCCTTCGGTCAGCGGGCGCGTCGGGCCGCGGGAGCCGAAACCGTCATTGCGGCCTTCGGAACGCTCGCGCTGGCGGGCCGGTGCCTGCGGAATTTCTTCCATCAGCAGCGGGCGTCCGCCCTGGGCCATAACGGCCAGTGCAGCGGCGATTTCTTCGGCGGGAACGTCGTTCTCGGCGATGTACTTGGTGACCAGGTCCCGGAAGACGGAGAGGTCTTCGGTGTTGCGGGTCTCGGTGATCCGGTCGGAGAACTTGGCCAGGCGCTTGGCGTTGACTACGTCAACACCGGGCAGCTGCATGTGCTCGACGGGCTGGCGGGTAGCCTTCTCGATGGCACGCAGCAGGTACTTCTCGCGCGGGGTCATAAAGAGGATGGCATCGCCGCTGCGGCCTGCACGGCCGGTACGGCCAATGCGGTGCACGTAGGACTCGGTGTCGTGCGGGATGTCGTAGTTGAAGACGTGGCTGATTCGCTCGACGTCGAGGCCGCGGGCGGCGACGTCGGTGGCGACCAGGATGTCGATCTTGCCGTCGCGCAGTGCCTCGACGGTACGCTCGCGCTGCTGCTGCGGAATGTCGCCGTTGATGGCGGCAGCCTTGTAGCCGCGGGACTTCAGCTTGTCAGCCAGGTCCTCGGTAGCCATCTTGGTACGCACGAAGGCGATGACGCCGTCGAAGTCCTCGGTCTCGAGGATGCGGCTCATGGCGTCCAGCTTGTGCGGGCCCATGACCTGCACGTACCGCTGGCGGGTGTTCACGCCGGTGGTGGTCTTGGACTTGACGGTGATTTCCGCCGGGTTGTTCAGGTACTTCTTGGCGATCTTGCGGATCGCGCCGGGCATCGTCGCGGAGAACAGGGCTACCTGCTTCTCATCCGGCGTAGTGGAGAGGATCTGCTCCACGTCTTCGGCGAAGCCCATGCGCAGCATTTCGTCGGCTTCGTCCAGGACCAGGTACTGGAGGTTGGACAGGTCCAGGGAACCCTTGGAGATGTGGTCGATGACCCGGCCCGGGGTGCCAACAACAACCTGTGCACCGCGGCGCAGGCCGGCAAGCTGGGGGCCGTAGGGGGAACCGCCGTAGACGGGCAGCACGGTGAAGTCATCCATGTGCACGGCGTAGGAGGTGAAGGCCTCTGCAACCTGCAGGGCGAGTTCACGGGTCGGGGCCAGCACCAGGATCTGGGTGTCCTTGGTGGGTCCGTTGACCTCGGCCAGCTCAGCCATGCGGGAGAGGGCGGGAACAGCGAAGGCTGCGGTCTTGCCGGTGCCGGTCTGGGCCAGGCCCACGACGTCGCGGCCTTCGAGCAGAACGGGAATGGTGGCTGCCTGGATGGGCGAGGGGGTCTTGTAGCCGACGTCGGTCAGTGCGGCGAGGATGCGCGCATCCAGGTTGAAATCGGAGAACAGCACCTGGGCTTCTTCAGCAACGGCTTCGGTGTTTTCTTCGAGAATTTCTTGGGTGTTCTCAGGCAAGGGGATATTCCTCATCAGTGGGGCCGGGCAGCCGGTTCTGGCGGCTGCAAGTACGTAAGTCCGGGCACTGTTGCAATCCCAGGCAGGACTCTCCGTCACAGCTGTGGGCCAGTATCACTGGGTTGCGACCGCGGCTCGGTGTGACGATTTCTTTGCCGGCGCTCCCAGGAGATGAATCTGCCCGCATGTTTCATGCGGGCCCCAACACAACGTACCTGCAATGGACTCTAGTCCGCAGGAAAATCAGGGAATACCGGAGTGGGGGATTCCTCAAGTGTACGGCATTGTGGCCGGTACCCCCGCAGATTAGGGCAGTGAGGTCCGGCACACAGCCTAAACTGCGTCTTTGGCAGCGGGCTGCCGACGCAGTACCTTACGGATTTCGGACGACAGGTACATGCCCTCCGAATGCGCGTCTGACAAGCGGAAATGCTGCTCAGCGGAGAGCCCTTCGAACACGTCTGCCACGGTGACGCCGTGTTCCGGCCGGGAGATGATTTCCACACTGTCTCCGGCCTGGATTGACCCCCGGGAGACAACGCGAAGGTAGGTTCCCAGCCGTCCGGCGGCAGCGAACCGCGCCACCCAGCGGGGCTGGCCCATGTACTGGGCAAAGTTGCGGCAGGGCGTGCGCGGACAGGTCACTTCGAGCACAACGTCCGCACCGATCCGCCACCGCTCCCCCACGACGGCGTGTGACGCATCGATGCCCGCCACCCGGAGGTTTTCCCCGAAACGTCCGGGCTGCACCGGTTCGCCCAGCTCCGCGGCCCAGTAGTCTGCGTCCTCCTGCGAATAGGCGTACACAGCTTTCGATTCGCCCCCGTGGTGCCTGCGGTCCGCCTGGACATCACCGGTCAGCCCAAGGGCGTAGACCTTGACGGGTCCTTCGACAGCCCGCTTGTCGATCGCGCTTACGCCAACCGCATCGGAGGTGGGCCGCAGCGCGTGCACACGGCAGATAGCCAGGAGAGATCCGGAAGTCATGTGCAACAGTCTAGGTCCGAGGTACACGGATATCGCGGGAGAAGTGTGTGGCGCGCCACCAGCGCCGCGGCCGGCCGGGCCAGAGCAGCAGCAGGAACCAGAGGAGCATCCCGGCACCGCAGAAGACCCCTGCACTGGCGGCCATCAGCCACAGTCCGGGGGTTTGGGAATCAAGGTCCCCCGCGCCAAGCAGAGTGGCAATGCCCTTGGGCGTCAGGTAGAAAATCACCGTCGTGGCGGCCAGCAGGATCCAGCCGGTGGCACGCATCGTCCTTCGCCGTCCGGGAAGCCCCTGCACCGCTGCCGCGGTCAAGGGAAGGAAGATGGCCACCCAGACCCAGTGGTGGGACCAGGAGACCGGTGAGGCCAGCAGCATCAGCAGTGCTGCGGCCGCCAGAGCCAGCAGATCCATCCCGGCCAGTGTTGCCAGCCGGATGATGACGGCTGCAGCAGCCGCTGCGGCGAGGCACAGGAGCAGCCAGGGGACAGTCACGTCCGCCTCCGGTCCGGCGAAGTGCAGCAGCGCGCCGCGGAAGGAAAGGTTGTCCACGTATGCTCCCCCGCCGACCCGTGACGTGTCCGGGAGCAGTTCTCCCCAATAAGTCTTCGACTCCCGGGGCAGGATCAGGAACCCCAGCCCGAAGGTGGCAAGGAAGCCAAAGGCCATATTCCGCAGCCCCCGCCAGTCGCCGCGCACCAGGTAGTAGAAGGCGAAGGCCAGCGGAGTCAGCTTGAACCCGGCGGCCACACCGGTGAGCAGCCCTCGCGGCCACTGCTCGCTGCGGTTGAGGAAGTCGATCATCACCAGTGCGAACAGGATGATGTTGATCTGGCCCAGCGCCAGTGTGTCCCGCCATGGCCCCAGGGCTGCTATGAGCCCAAACGCCACGATCGCCGCCGGCCGGAGCCAGAACCCCCTCAGCACGGCCCTTACACTGCCGGAACTGCTGAAATGAGCCACCAGCCACAGCGCAGTCAGCGCGGTCAAGGCCAGGGAGAGCCCGAAGAAGATGTTGAAGCCGATGACGTCGCCGAAGGGTGCCAGGACGGCGAACAGCAGTGCCGATACGGGCGGGTAGGTAAACATCAGCGAAGGATTAGGCGGATTGGGGATCCCCACGGAATAGAGTTCACCGCTGGCTTTCAGGACAGTCTGGCCACCGGCCACGTAAACCCGGAAGTCGATGCCGTCCCGCGGCGCGAGGGTGAGTGCCAGTGCCAGCAGACCGGCGCAGACAGCAGCCGCGGCCAGAACCAGCACGGCACCCGCGGCCTGTGAACGCAGTCCCTGCGGCATCTGCTTCCCTCCTGCGCCGCTGCCGGTCGGCAAGCGGACGAGCGAGCCACACTCTACCTGCCAGCTGTGGCGCGGGAGGCTGAAGAGGGGATTTTAGATGCCGGTGTCCCCGGATTGGACGGCAGCGTTACGCCCGGCACCGCCGGCGCATCGGGCAGCCGCCGGCCGCTGCCGCTACCGTTGTGAGTGAACAGGATGCCCGCACAGCCTCCGAGGCGGAGGGATCCCCGAAAAGGAGAACCAGCTTTGAGCAAGACACATCCCCGGACTCCGATGCCCGGAACCATGCGGCTGGCCGCGGCAGCGTGGCTGGTGGCCGCCGTCGTCCTGGTCCTGGCCGGCGGCTCGTTCCTGTTCACGGCGCAGACCCAGCGCCAGGATTCCCAGGGTCTGCTCACCCTTGGCATCCTGGGGATCGCGGTGGGCGCTCTGACCGCCTTCTACGCCCTGCGGCTTCGCGGGGGCAAGCGGAGCAGCCGCGAAACGCTGACTACCCTGGGACTGATCGCCGGCGTGCCGCTGCTGTTCCGCGGCCCTTCCCTTATGGCACTGGGCGCGCTGCTGCTGGCCTGCGCCGTGCTGCTGTGGCTGCCGCAGAGCACCCGGTTCTACGCCCAGACGGACCCAAAGGTCCGGCGGCGCCGCCTGACGGGGCGCCGCTGAACCTGCTTCGGATCAGAGCTGCTTCAGTGCCTGGTCCAGGTCGGCGATGAGGTCTTCAAGGTCCTCGATGCCCACGGAGAGCCGCAGCAGGTTTTCCGGTACGGCCAGCTCAGTGCCCTTCACGGAGGCGTGGGTCATTTCCGAGGGATAGTTCATCAGGGACTCCACCCCGCCCAGGGACTCGGCGAGGGTGAAGACCTTCGTTGACTCGGCCACCTTGCGGGCGGCTGCTTCCCCGCCCTTGAAGCTAACCGAGACCATACCGCCGAAGTCCTTCATCTGGGCCTTGGCCAGGTCATGGCCCAGGTGGTCTTCCAGTCCCGGGTACAGCACCGATTCAACGGCCGGCTGGTCCTTGAGCCAGCGGGCCACGGCCATGGCGTTCGAGGAATGCCGGTCCATGCGCACACCGAGGGTCTTCAGTCCGCGGGTGGTCAGCCAGGCTTCCATCGGAGCTGAAACGGCGCCCACGGCGTACTGGATGAACCCGATCTTCTCCGCTGCGGCGTCGTCGTTCAGGATCACTGCCCCGCCGACGGCGTCCGAGTGCCCGCCGATGTACTTGGTGGTCGAATGCACCACGATGTCCGCGCCGAAGGCCAGCGGCTGCTGCAGGTACGGGGACGCGAAGGTGTTGTCCACTACCAGGAGGGCACCGGCGTCGTGTGCTGCCTGCGCCACGGCGGCGATGTCGGTAATCTTCATCATCGGGTTCGACGGCGTTTCAAGCCACACCATTTTTGTGTTCCCGGCGGCGATGGCGGCTTCCAGGGCAGCGGCGTCGGACATGTCCACGGCGGCATTGGTGATGCCCCAGGCGGAGAGTACCCGGTTGATCAGCCGGTACGTTCCGCCGTAGGCGTCATTGCCCAGGACAATGTGGTCCCCGGGCGCCAGCAGCGCACGGATCAGGGCGTCTTCACCGGCCAGGCCGGAGCTGAAGGAGAACGCGTGGCGCCCGCCTTCCAGCGCCGCGAGCTGCTCCTGCAGCGAATCCCGTGTGGGGTTGGTGCCGCGGCCGTATTCGTAGCCGTTGCGCAGTCCCCCAATGCCGTCCTGCATGTAGGTGGTGCTCTGGTACAGCGGCGGGATAACGGCGCCGGTGGTGGGGTCCGGGGTCTGCCCGGCGTGGATGGCGCGGGTGTTGAAGCCTTCAGTCATGGTTTTCCTCCTGTGCCGGCTTAGGCGGCGGTCGGGGTTGGTCTCTGCCTGGCCGGGTTTAGGCGCTGAGGTAGGAGAGCAGGTCGCGGCGGGTGAGGATGCCGTGCCAGGTGCCGCCCGAGGCGACCAGCAGGGTGTCTGCATCTGCCAGGCGTTCCATGGCGGCGGAGACGGATTCCCCGGCTCCGATCTGCGGCAGCTTGGCCGAGAGGTGGTCGCTGACGGGGTCGCCGGGCTTGGCTTCGCCGCGGAAGAGCTTTTCGGTCAGCGAGCGCTCGTCCACTGAACCGTGCACTTCGCCGAGCACGGCGGGCGGTTCGTGGGCAAGCACCGGAAGGCTGCTGCCGTGGCGGCCAAGCAGTTCCACGGCTTCCAGCACGGTGGCGGTCTTGGGTACGTACGGTGCCGGCCCGCCGCCGCGGGCTGCCAGCACGTCAGCCACGGAGGCGTCCTGCTCCGTATCGGCCAGGAAACCGTGGGACTTCATCCAGCCGTCGTTAAAGATCTTGCCAATGTAGCCGCGGCCGCTGTCCGGCAGCAGGACCACCACGACGTCGTCGGGGCCCAGGTCCTTGGCGGCGCGCAGCGCGGCCACTACGGCCATGCCGGAGGAGCCGCCAACCAGCAGGCCTTCTTCGCGCGCCAGGCGGCGGGTCATGGCAAAGGACTCGGCGTCGTTGACAGCAATGACTTCATCGGGAACCGAGGGATCGTAGTTGCCCGGCCACATGTCCTCGCCCACACCTTCGACGAAGTAGGGGCGTCCGGTACCGCCGGAGTACACCGATCCGTCGGGATCCGCGGCGATGATCTTCACCGGTCCGGAGGCGCGGTCAGCGGAGACTTCCTTCAGGTAGCGGCCGGTGCCGGTGATGGTTCCTCCGGTGCCTGCGCCGGCAACGAAGTGGGTGAGCTTCCCGTCGGTGTCGTTCCAGATTTCGGGTCCGGTGGACTCGTAGTGGCTCGCCGGGGCGGCCGGGTTGGAGAACTGGTCCGGCTTGTAGGCGCCGTCGATTTCCCGTACCAGGCGGTCGGAGACACCGTAGTAGGACTCAGGGCTTTCGGGAGCGACGGCGGTGGGCGTCACTACTACCTCCGCACCATAGGCGCGCAGCACGTCGCGCTTTTCAACGCCGACCTTGTCCGGGGTGACGAAGATGCAGTTGTAGCCCTTCTGCTGGGCCACCAGGGCCAGCCCGACGCCGGTGTTGCCGCTGGTCGGTTCAACCACCGTGCCGCCCGGGCGGAGTTTGCCTTCCGTCTCGGCCGCTTCGATCATTTTCACGGCGATGCGGTCCTTGATGGAACCGCCTGGATTGAGGTACTCCAGCTTCACCAGCACCGTGGCTTTAATGCCTTCGGTGACGTGGTGGAGTTTCACCAGCGGGGTGTTGCCGATCAGGTCCAGGACAGTGTTGGCATACTTCATGGGCACCACGTTACTGGCTGAGCCGCGAAGGAACAGGCCCGGCTGAACACGGCGTAGCAAACTTGCTTCCTGTCACCGTGGTTTTGGGACAGAAGTTCATACCGGACGTGCGAGCATGGTGGCATGTCTTCCGGTTCGGCCTCCAGTCGCGGCGAGTTTGAGTTCTCCCGCCCGCTGGAGCTCGCCCGCACCCTAAGGACCGTGGCGCACGGGTCCGCCGACCCATCGGTACGGATCCTGCCTGCGGGCGCTTGGCTGGCCTTCCGCACCGGCTCCGGGCCGGTCACTCTTTTCCTCGCCCAGCATGCCGGTGCCCTGCGTTCCCCGGCACGGGTTTCAGCCCAGGCCTGGGGTCCCGGCGCTGCGGAGGCCGTGGCCTCCGTTCCTTCACTGCTGGGTGAACACGACGACTGGTCTTCCTTCGACGACCCGCACTTCCTGGCGACCCTGCCGGCGGCGCTGCGGGAAGCCCGGCGGCGCCATCCCGGCCTGCGGCTGCCCAGTACCGCAAGGATGCTGCAGACCCTGGTGCCGGTGGTGCTGGGACAGAAGGTCACGCAAATGGAAGCCGTGCATGCCTGGCGCTACCTGGTTCAGCGCTTCGGTGATCCTGCTCCGGGGCCGGTGCCTGCAGGGCTGATGCTTCCGCCTGACGCTGCCGGCTGGCGGAGGGTACCCAGCTGGGAGTGGCACCGCGCGGGTGTTGATTCGCACCGTTCCCGGACCATCCTGCGCGCCTGCGCCTCGGCGTCGGGCCTGGAACGCCTGGCTGGCCTGCCCGCGGAAGAAGCCAGTTTCAAGCTGCAGTCGCTGCCGGGCATTGGGCCGTGGAGCGCTGCGGAAATCCTGCAGCGCACGCACGGCTCCCCCGACCTCGTTGCCGTCGGCGACTTCCATCTGGCCGCGGAGGTGGGAGCCGCGCTCACGGGAAAGCGCACTGACGACGCCGGCATGCTGGCTCTCCTGGAGCCCTGGCGCGGGCACCGGCAGCGGGTGGTGCGTCTGATCGGACTGACCGGTTTCCGCAAGCAGGCCTGGGGTCCGCGGCTGACTCCGCAGGACCACCGCCGGCACTGACCGTCCCCAGGGGCCGCCGGTTCGCCTAAAGTTGGCTAAATGAGCGCACCCGTAGACCTGACAGCCGTATTCGTTCCCAACCCCGGAGAGTTCTTCCGCGTGAAGCTGGCCCTCGAGATCGCCATCGAGCAGGTCCAGGCCGAGCCCGGCTGCCTCCGGTATGAAATCACCGAGGAATCCGAGGACCGGATTGTCCTGACTGAGCAGTGGGCCTCCGAAGAGGACCTGGCCCGGCATGCAGCCGGCTCCGCCAAGCAGGACCTGGACGAATCCCTGAGCGCCCTGCTGGCCGAGTCGGTGGCACTGCACCGCGGCTGATTTTCTGTTCCCGGCCCGCAGTTGCGGCCCGCTGTGCGCGGGCCGGGAACGCGGTGGGCTATGGACTGATTTCCAAACGGTGGATCGAGTCCGGCTCCGCGCCGAACCGGCGCAGTACCGCAGCCACTGCTTCTTCGTGCTCGTCATCCACTGACGCGTACACGCGCATCCGGTCCTCGAAATCCAGCTTCCGCACGTCGGAGCGGAATATTTCGGTATGCACCCGGCCGGTGTAAACGGTGGTTTCCATCAGTTCGATGGACCGTGCACCGGCCATTAGCAGTGCATCACGCAGCCCGTCGATCCGGTCGGTGTTCACGATCGCACTGATTACATGCCGGGGCTCGCGCGGCTGAACCGCGTTGGTTTCCGGCGCATCCGCACCGCGGCCACTGGTGGTCGGGTGGGCGGTAACACCGCTGAGGGAGTAAGCGCCCTGACCCTGCTGCACCTTGTCCAGGGAATCCTGCTCCGGCCCCGGTTCGCGCAGCCCGATCGTCCGGTTGATAAGCGCCGCCGCCAGCCAGCTGAGCACAAATGAGAAGGCCACCACACAGACGATCGCCACCGTCTGGTGCCACAGCAGAATCCCGCCTCCCCCGGCGAACAGACCGTCCGCGCTGACCGGGTTAACCCTGCTGTCCGCAAAGAACCCCAGCATGAACGAACCGATCAGCCCACCCACGAAATGCACGGCAATCACGTCCAGCGCGTCGTCGTAGCGCAGCAGGTGCTTGAGCCGGACGGCGAAGCAGCAGACGCACCCGGCGATCAGTCCGATGAGCACCGCGGACCCCGTGTTCACGTAGCCGGCGCACGGGGTGATGGTGGCCAGGCCGGCGACCGCCCCGGACACCGCGCCGACCAGGGTGGAGTGCCCGCTGGTCAGTCGTTCCACAATCAGCCAGGTGAGCATGGCGGAGCCGCCGGCCACGTGGGTGTTTACCAGCGCCTGCGCTGCGATGTCATTTGCCTGCAGGCCGTCTCCGGCGTTGAACCCGAACCAGCCGAACCACAGGATGCCCGCACCGACCAGCATCAGCGGCAGGTTATTGGGTGAGGTCTTGAGGTTTGGCCAGCCCCGGCGGCGTCCCACCACCAGCAGGACTGCCACCGCTGCGGCGCCCGCGGAAGCATGGACCACCAGGCCGCCGGCCCAGTCCTGGGCACCGAGTTGCGTTAGCCAGCCCTTGGGATTCCACAGCCAGCGCGCCACCTGCGGATAAATCACAATCGAGAAGACCACCAGGAATACGGTCCAGCCGGCAAACTTCAGCCTTCCGGCGGTGGCACCCGTAAGCAGTGCCGGGGTGATGATGGCGAACATCATCTGGTAGGCCACAAACGCCAGTGCGGGGATAGTCACACCCGCCGTTACGGTGTGGAACTGGGGTGTATCCACGTCCAGCAGCGCGAACGCATCAAACTCTCCCAGGATTGAGTTCCCCTGGTTGCTGAAGGCCAGCGTGTAGCCCACCAGCACCCAGGTCAGCGTGATGATGCCCAGCGGGATGATGTTCTGCATCATCATGGTGAGCACGTTGCGCACCGGAACCATCCCGCCGTAGAACAGCGCCAGGCCGGGGGTCATGAACAGCACCAGTCCGGCGCACACCAGTACCCAGGCGGTATCCGCCCCGTTCACTGTGCGGCTCCGCCGGAGATTGAACGGACGGGTCTGTTGGTCAGGGGCGTCGGCGACGCGTCCCTGCAGAGGGTTGATAACCCGTCCCGGCGTGTGGGCAGTGCGCGCATGTGATCCCCGCTTCCAACTCGTGTCCCGCATGAGTGGTGCCGCCGGAGGGCCATGATTCTGGAGGGGTGTCTCCGGCCCGTCGAGTCTAGCGAGGCGGATCCGGCAGGCGGAAGATGCGGGCGCGCAAAGGGCCGCCGGGGAACGCAGATTTTGCTCCTGCCGTCCCGGCGGCCCCTGCTGACGGTGCCTTGGCGGTGCTAGTTGGCGTTGGCTCCGGTAACGCCGTGCGGGTCGATGACGTACTTCTTGGCGGCGCCGGAGTCGAACTCCCGGTAGGCCTCGGGCGCGTCGTCGAGACGGATCGCTGTGGCGTTAACGGCCTTGGCAATCTGTACCCGGTCATTCAGGATGGCCATCATCAGATCCCGGTTGTACTTCATCACCGGACACTGGCCGGTAGTGAAGGACAGCGACTTTGCCCAGCCTGTCCCCAGGCTGAGGGACAGCGAACCGACCTTCGCTGCCTCGTCCACGCCGCCCGGATCGCCGGTGACGTAGAGACCCGGGATACCCAGGGCTCCGCCCGCAGCGGTGATGTCCATCAGTGAATTCAGCACCGTAGCCGGGGCTTCCTGCCCGGCCCCGTGGCCGTGCCCGCGGGCCTCAAAGCCGACGGCGTCCACACCGCAGTCCACTTCCGGAACGCCCAGGATCTGCTCGATCTGGTCCCTGGGATCACCCTTGGACACGTCTACGGTTTCGCAGCCGAAACTGCGCGCCTGCGCCAGCCGGTCCTCGTTGAGGTCACCGACAATAACGACGGCGGCACCCAGCAGCTGTGCGCCGGCAGCAGCCGCCAGCCCCACCGGGCCGGCACCGGCAATGTACACGGTGGACCCCGTGCGCACGCCGGCGGTGACGGCCCCGTGGTAGCCCGTGGGGAAGATGTCGGAGAGCATCGTCAGGTCCATGATCTTTTCCATGGCCTGGTCAGAGTCCGGGAACTTCAGCAGGTTCCAGTCCGCGTAAGGCACCAGTGCGTATTCTGCCTGGCCGCCCACCCAGCCGCCCATGTCGACGTAGCCGTAGGCACTGCCGGGACGGTCGGGATTCACGTTGAGGCAGATCCCGGTTTTGCGTTCCTTGCAGTTCCGGCAGCGGCCGCAGGAGATGTTGAAGGGCACGGAGACCACGTCGCCAACCTTGATGAACTCCACATCGGGCCCGGTTTCCACCACCTCACCGGTAATTTCGTGGCCCAGGATCAGGTTCGCCGGAGCAGTGGTCCGCCCGCGGACCATGTGCTGGTCCGAGCCGCAGATGTTGGTTGTCAGGACCTTCAGGATGGCCGCGTGTGGCAGTTTCCGGCCTACGTTGGCTGGGTTCACCCCCGGACCGTCCCGCAGCTCGAAGGTGGGATAGTCGATGTCCTGGACTTCCACAACACCGGGTTCGATATAAGCAACTGCTCGATTACCGCTCATTGGTATTCCTCGCCTTGTAACCTTGGTCGACGTTGACTGGGTTCCCCGGCAGACGGGCAGCCGGCGGCCGCACAGCTCCCCCGGGTTGTCCGAGCCTACAGCCCAAAGGAGACCGCGGCTAGGGAGGATTATTAGCCCTCCAAGCGTCCTTCGGGGCGGGGTCCGGAGCGTTAAAGCGCGGCAGGGAGCTCCTCCGCTGACGGAGGAG